>JAITIH010000250.1 GCA_031279525.1 Deltaproteobacteria bacterium
ATAGAGCTTTCCGCTAAGGCCGGGGATGAAGGCCACCGGCACGAAGACCGACAAAAGGACCAAGGAGATGGCCACGATGGCCCCGGTGATCTGGGTCATGGCCTTTATGCTGGCCTCCCGGGGCGACAAATGCTCCTCGGCCATGACTCGCTCGACGTTCTCGACCACCACGATGGCGTCGTCCACCACGATGCCCACGGCCAAAACCAGGGCCAACAAAGAGATGGTGTTGGCCGAAAAGCCCACCACCAAAAGGACGGCGAAGGTCCCGATCAAAGAGACCGGCACGGCCACCATGGGGATGATGGTGGCTCGCCAGGTCCCCAAAAAGAGGTAAACCACCCCGACGACCAAGATCATGGCGATGACGATGGTCTCGGCCACTTCCTTGATGGAGGCCCTAACGAAGGTGGTGGCGTCGAAAATCAGGTGGGTCTCCAAGTCCGGCGGAAACCTCTTTTGAATCTCCGCTAAAGTCTTCCGCACCTGGGCCGCCGTCTCCACGGCGTTGGATCCGGCCGACTGGCTCAGCATCATGCCGGCCGACCGCTTACCCTTGTACAGGCCTTGAGGCGAGTAGCTCTGGGTGTCCAAGACTATGTCGGCTACGTCGCCTAGGCGCAGCTGGCCGCCGTCGGCGTTGACCCGGATCACGACTTTCTCGAACTGTTCGGCCGTGGACAAGCGGCCCGCGGCCGACAGGTTAAAGTGTAGCTCCTGGCCCTCGGGGGTCGGGGCCCCGCCGATCTCGCCGACCGCGGCTTGGATGTTCTGGGCCTGGAGGGCGGCCACCACGTCCCCGGCGGTCAGGTTCATGTTGGCCATTCGGTTAGGATCCAGCCAAACCCGCATGGAGTACTGGCTGCCGAAAAAGTTGATGCTGCCCACCCCGGGCACCCGGGCCAGAGGGTCGGCCACGTTGTTGTAGACCCAATCGGACAGCTCCAGCTCGTTAAAGGTCCCGCCCGGGGAAATGAAGTTGAAGGCCATGAGAAACGAGGAGGTGCTTTTATCCACGGTCACGCCCTGGCGGTTGACCTCGTCCGGCAAAAGCGGCTCGGCCTTTTTGAGGCGGTTTTGGACGTTAACCATATTAAGGTCGGGATCGGTGCCAATCTTAAAGGTGACCGTGAGGCGATAGGCCCCGTTGTTGGAGGACTGGCTGGACATGTAAATCATGCCGTCGACCCCGTTCATGGCCTGGTCGATGGGCTGGGCCACCGTGCTTTCCACCGTCTCGGCGCTGGCCCCGGGGTAGGTGGCCTGGACGTTGACCGAGGGCGGCACGATGTCGGGGAACTGGGAAACCGGGATGACCATGATGGACAAAAAGCCGGCGATGGTGACGATTAAGGAGACCACCACCGCGAAGCGGGGCCGGTCGATGAATATCTTGGATAACACGGCTTAACCTCGGTTAGGGCCGGATTGGCCCCCGGCCTGAGCCGGCCCGGCCTGGGGTTGGGGAGTCTCATCCATGATTTCCACGGGCGCCCCTTCCCTCAGCATGGAGCCGCTGGACATCAGGCCCAAGCCCACGACTTTGTCGCCGGCCTTAAGGCCCTCCAAGACCTCGTAGCCGTTGTCGTACTCCCGGCCCAGCTTTAGGTAGGCCACCTTGGCCTGCAAGAACTCCGGGGAGCCCTCGGGGGCCCCGGCGGCCTTGCCCATGACCGCCTGAAAGACGAAGCTGCCTTGGGAGCTGGTCATGACCGCGCTTTTGGGGACCAAAAGGGCCTTGGGCGGGGTTTTGGCCGTAAGGGAGACGGTCACGCTCTGGTTAGGCGACAAGATCCCTTGAGGATTGGCGAACCGGGCCTTCATCTTGATCGTGTCCGTGGCCCGGTCGACCAAGGGGGCCACGTAAACCAGCTCCCCGGGCTCGGGGTATGGGGTCGAGCCGTTAATCTTAAGGCGCACCTCCAGGTTGTCCAGCCGCTGGCCGGGCAGGGGCCCGTCGCCAAGGCGGGTGGCGGCCATGTATTTGTCCGAGACCCCGAAATTGACCAAAACGGGATCTTGGGAGACCACGGTGGCCAGGGCCCCGCTCTCTGGGCTAAGCAAGCTGCCCTCGGAAAAGGGGGTGTCCGAGACGTGGCCGTCGAAGGGAGCCTTGATCTCGGCGTAGCCTAAGTTCAGCTTGGCTTGGCTCAGGCTGGCCTCGGCGGTCATGACCTTGGCCCGGGCCACGTCCAGGGCGGCCTGGGCCGCGTCGAAGTCGGATTTGGGGGAGGCCCTTTTTAGGTACAGGTCTTTAGCCCGGTTAAAGTCCAGCTCGGCCTTGGTGAAGTCGGCCTTAGCCGACAGGAGGGCGGCCTCGGCCGAGGCCTGGGCGGCTAGGTACTGGTCCGGCTCAATGTTGAAGAGGACCTGGCCGGCCTTGACCGCGTCCCCCTCCTCGAACTGGAGGCCCACCAAGAACCCGGTGACCCGGGCCATGAGGTCGACCTTCTGGTCCGCCTCCAAGACGCCGATGATCTCATAGGTCGAAAAGGCCTCGGTCTCTACGGCCTCGACCAAGACGACCTTCTGCGGCGAGGGCGGGACGGGCGGGGTTTGCCAGAACAAGCCGCTAAGGGCGGCCAGGACGGCCAAAGCGACTATTATCGCGGGGATTAGGACGAAAATGCTTTTTAAGCGCTTTAAAGGCATTCAAAAGCCTCCCTCAAACGGCTTCTACGGTTCCAAAGAAAAAAGCGATTATTTTGGCTCAAGGCCTCGCGCCAGGATCGGGAATATTAAGGCGGAATTAACAGGTGGCTACCGGAAAAACATAAGAGGTAAGTTTAACCCAGGGCCTAAAAAATTGCCAGAGCTTTATTTTAGCGTTTCTGGGCCAATAATGGGACGAACTGGGTTTTCCCAGACCCAAAGCCAGGCGAGAAAAGCTATAAAGCCGAGCTATTTTTGGGAAAAAAGACCGCCTTTGGCCGCGGGGCTCCCATCTTAAGCCGCTAAAGGCCCCCTATAAAGAAGAGGATCGCCGCCTAAAAGCCCTCTTTAGGCCTATCTGGCTTAATCGATGGTCTCGCAAAATCCCTGTTTTCAGGAATCGTTGGAAAAATCTTTTAATAATTTCAAGAGGTTATTGTTCTAGTTTTCATTTTCCGGATATTTTGCGACGCCATCTTAATTGAGGCCGCGAGCCGACTTAGCCCCGCCGCCCGTCTCTGGCCCGCCCCTGGCTCGCCCGCCACCCATCTCTGGCCCGTCCCTGGCTCGCCCGGCGCCCGTCTCTGGCCCGTCTTTGGCCCACCTCTGGCCCCCCGCCGCCAAAGGCCCTGGCCCATGGCCAAAGCCCACCTCTGGCCCGCCGCCGCCAAAGGCCCTGGCCCACGGCCAAAGCCTAACTTGACGCCCTGGCGCGAAATTACTAGTCTTAAGCCTTTAGCCCCTGGCTTTGGCCTTAAGGGGCTAGGGGAGGCCTTAAATTGCCGAGTAAAGATTCGCCCCTGGTGGGCCTGGTCATGGGCTCCGACAGCGACCTTCCGGTCATGCGCGAGGCGGCCGCCGCCTTGGAAAGCTTCGGGGTGCCCTATGAGCTGACCGTGGCCTCGGCCCACCGCTCCCCAGCCCTGGCCAGCGGTTACGCCCGGGCGGCCCGAGACCGGGGCCTTAAGGTCCTCGTGGCCGGGGCCGGCCTCGCCGCCCATCTGGCCGGGGCCCTGGCCGCCGAGACCATTCTGCCGGTCGTGGGGATCCCCTTAGCCAGCTCGCCCTTAGGCGGCCTGGACTCCCTTCTGTCCACGGTCATGATGCCCAATGGGGTCCCGGTGGCCACCGTGGCCATTGGCGGGGCCCAAAACGCGGCCATCTTGGCCGTCCAAATTTTGGCCCTTTCCGACGAGTCTTTGGCCGAAAAGCTCTTAGAGCGGAAAGTCGCCTTAGCCAGCGCGGTGGCCGAGAAAGCCGCCGCCTTAAAGACGAGCTAAGCCGCCATGGCCGTTGACCCCAAAAACCGCCCCTTAAGGAACATCGGCGTCATCGCCCACATCGACGCCGGCAAGACCACCTTAACCGAGCGAATCCTCTTCTACACCGGGGTCACCCACCGCATGGGGGAAGTCCACGACGGCGAGGCCACCATGGACTTTCTGCCCGAAGAGCAGGAGCGGGGCATCACCATCATGAGCGCGGTGACCTCCTGTCGCTGGCGGAACACGGACGTCAACGTCATCGACACCCCCGGCCACGTGGACTTCACCATCGAGGTGGAAAGGAGCCTTAGGGTCCTAGACGGGGCCATCGGGGTCTTCTGCGCGGTGGGCGGGGTCCAACCCCAGTCGGAGACGGTCTGGCGCCAGGCCGACCGCCACCGGGTGCCGAAGCTCGTCTTCGTCAACAAGATGGACCGGGTCGGGGCCGACTTTGACCGGGTTCTTAGCCAGCTAAAGTCCCGCTTAGGGGCCAACCCCTTGGTCATCACCAGGCCCTTTGGCCAAGAGGAAAACTTTCAGGGCGTGATCGACCTTTTGGCCA
>JAITIH010000284.1 GCA_031279525.1 Deltaproteobacteria bacterium
CGACCGGGCTAAAACCGCCGGCGAGATCCGCGTGGCCGGCCGGAACGTGGAGAGCTACCCCCGAAAGGAGCTGGCCCGGCTCATTGGCTACGCCCCCCAGCCCGGGGGCTGGATCCCGCCCTACACGGCCCGGGAGCTGGTCCGCCTGTCCCGCTACTCCAGTCCCGACCGCTCCCAGGATCTAGCCGCGGTGGACCGGGCCTTAACCCTGGCCAACCTGGCCGCCCTGGCCGACCGGCCCCTTTCGACCTTATCAGGCGGGGAGCGCCAGAAGGCCTATCTAGCCGCGGCCCTGGCCCAGGAGGCCCCCATCCTGGCCCTGGACGAGCCGTCCACCTTTTTGGACCCCCGCCACGCCGCCGAGCTAGGCAACCTTTTAAAAGACTTAAACCAAACCCAGGGGCTAACCTTGGTCACCGTGACCCACGACCTAAACCACCCGTCCTTTAGCGGCGGCCTGGCCTTAGCCCTCCGCCAAGGGGCCCTGGCCTTCTTTGGGGAGGCCAAAAAGCTTTTCGACGGCCGGATCCTGGAAGAGGCCTTCGACCACGGCTTCGTCCACCTGGCCCACCCGGTGGACGGCCGGCCCGTGGTCCTGGCCCAATGACCGCCCAACGCGCCCGCGCGGCCCTGCCGGCCTTAGTCCTAGTCTCCTTGGCCGCGGTCGGTTTGAGCCCATTTTTGGGGGCCGAGGTCATACCCCTTAAGGCCATCTCCGTCTATGGGGACCCGGAGGCCGGGGTCTTCTGGAGCCTAAGGGTCCCTCGGGCCTTCGCCGCTTTTTTCTCGGGGGCGGGCTTGGCCTTGGGCGGGATGGTCTTTCAGGCCCTCTTCCGGAACCCCTTGGCCACCCCCTTCACCTTAGGGGTGGCCAGCGGCTCGGCCTTAGGGGCCTCGGTCTACTTCTGGCTGGGGATCTCGTTTTTGGGCGGAGCGGGGCCTTTGGGCTCGGCCCTTTTGGGGGCGGCCCTCTCCATGGCCCTGGTGTACCTGGCCACCCGCTCCCAGGGGGGCCTTTCCACCTCGGTGATGCTCTTGGCCGGGGTCATCGTCAACTTCTTTTTTTCCAGTTTAGTCCTTTTTATCCAGTACCTAAGCTCCTCGACCGACTCGCTAAGGATCATGGGCTGGCTTATGGGCTCTTTGGTGGGCCTGGAGACGGCCCGCCTGGCCGACTTAGGCTTTATCGTCGTGGCCGGGGCCGGAGCCATCTTGGCCATGGCCCCGGAAATCGACCTTTTGGTCGCCGGCGAAGAGCTGGCGGCTAGCCGAGGGGTGGAAGTCAAAAGAGCCAAGCTCTTATTGTTCGCCGTGGCCTCGGTTATGGTTGGGGCCATCGTCTCCCTGGCCGGGCCCATCGGCTTCGTTGGGCTCATGGTGCCCCAGGCCGCCCGCTGGTTTTTGGGCTGGTCCCATCGGACCCTGACCGTGGCCGTCTTCTTCATGGGCGGGGCCTTCCTGGTCGCGGCCGACCTTTTGGCCAGGGTCATCCTCGCCCCGGCCGAGATCCCCATCGGGGTCGTCACGGCCCTGGCTGGGGGGCCCTTTTTCCTCTTGACCCTCTTTTCGGTCCGGCGCAAAGGCCAGCTTCTTTAGGCCAGCGAAAATGCCCTCGACCTTAGATTGACGGCCAAGGAGCCAGCGAGGGATAGGCCAGGGCTAACGAGCCGGAGCCAGGCTAAGCCAACTTAAGGTCAGGTCAACTTAAAGCTAGGCCAGGCCAACAGAAGCCAGGCCAACAGAAGCCAGGCCAGCCGAAGCCAGGCGGTACGCCCTAAAAAATGAAGCTTAATAAACCTATATCCTAAACGCAGGTTGTTGTTTATATATTTTTTAATAATCTACGCTTATATAGCTGCTATATCATCTACTAGCTGTTTATTTTTACTTTTACTATCGGTAAATGCCTAAATTATACCTATCCCTCTGATATCACCCCCAAGAATTAACGATCTCTTTTGACAAAAAAACCCTGGCGAAAACCGGCTTTTTGGCCAATTCTCGCCAGGGCGGGTTAGTTGATCGCCCCAATCTCCCCAAAAGCCCCTAAAAACCGGGTTCCGCCTCGCCAGCCAGGGAGGTAGAGCTGGCCAACGAGGAATCGCTCGGTCAAAGAGGTTGGGAAAATAAAGGCTCTCGCAGTTTAACAAGGGCCCAAGGGATCACCCTGTTACCCAAAGGGCCTGGCGCCAACGGCAATTCCACGTGCCAAACGCCTTCCAAAGCCCGGCCAGGTTTTCTGGCTCGCAGATCGTCCTAATCACGGCGCCTTCCCGGCCTTATCGGCCAGTGACTCTAAACCCCCCGCCTTCCATGCCGCTCTGACCAGTAGCGTGAAAGGGGGGAACTTACCGTTTTCGTCCCTGCACACAGCGGCGGGTCCGCGCCCGCTTTTCACGGGCTTCCCTACTCCGGGCTACCTAAAGGTAACTTCTAGGCACCTCCTTACTAATTATGTATATCCGAAAAGCGAACTTTCCGGACCTTTTCCCAATGCGACTGGTAAATCAGACGCTGGCCCAGTCTCCCAAATAAACCAGGCCAAAATAAAAAACCTGAACCCGCCATAAATCGGCCGATTCAGGATGCCCTTTTATCCGTGAACGCCTAAACCTCCCAAGCCGCGGGGAAGTTGGTTTATCCAACCAGGTCGGTCTTCTGGCTTCCGGATCTCTCTCCCGCGATCCCTTCCCAGCCTCCCAAATTAGGCCAGTGGGCAGTAAGCTTGCGCCTCTAACTCGCGTTCGTCCCCGGCTACAGCGGCGGGCCCGCTCCCGAATTTGACGGGATTCCCTGTTGGACTCACGTTGAGTCCAGACGTTTACCTGGTTAAATTTAAGAATATCCCAAGCCAGCCAAAAAGGCAAGAGGGTAAAAACGATTTTTTAAGGCCGTAAAAAAAATTTCCCCCGCCCTTATACCTTATAGGGCTCTGGCCCTTAGGGCGGCGACCAAAGTCGAAGGGCTCCCACCGGGCCGACGGCCCTTAAGCGAGCCGGCCTTAGCCGGCTCTGGCCCCTGGCCTGCGTTCCCGTGAAACCAAAGCCCTCCAGCGCCCAGCCTAAAATGCCAAAGCCCTCCCCCGCCTAGCCCAAAAAGCCAAAGCTCCCACCAAGAGGCCGTCGGGAAAAACTCTGGCTAAGGCCCCCCAAGGCCAAAAGCCAAAGCTTACGCGCTATGAGGGTAATCGTTCACGACTTTTTCTTCGGTCTGACGCCTTGAACTGGGCTCGAATCAGGCTGTTGGACTCGGTTTGGGAAATTTTTACTCAGTTCTGGTCATTTAGCTCGGTTCAAGCAATTTTTAACCAATCAAGTGGACGAAATTGATGAATCTCTAGTGGGTAACCTATTGATATAATTTTAAACAACAATACTTTTACTGCTATTTATCTATTAATCGCCACTTCACAAATAATTAAAATTTTTTTGGAAATCAATTGACTTCCTATCCCATGGGTGGTATACATGCCCCATGAGCCGTCAAGATTTAGAAAGAAATCCCTACAAATGGCTCTAAAAAGCCATGTTCAGTGTCTTAGAACTTGATAAAGAGAATATTACGCCTAAAAAACTGGCCTACGCGTTTAATTAGAAAATAAAATGGCCGCCCCGAAGGCCAATTCCAAAAATTCCCACTTGCCCCCAAGCAAGGATCTTAACGACGGCGCGTCCCCAAAACCTAAAGAGAAAGGAGCCACCAAAAAAAAGAGAGGGGCTCAAGAAAGTCATGAAAGGCGCGCTAGAAAAAAGTTTACGCCCGAAGATGCAGACTGCGTCTTTGAGCATGGGCCAGAAGACGCCACCTGCTCCTATTGTAACGTAAAGATGGATCGTGATCCCAAACACGACTCCCAATTCGACCAATTGGAAATTCCGCCGATTAGTTGGCCCGAATTCGCGGCTTTTATAGCGAAGGCGATTAAAGCCTTTTTTGGCTTATTGGAAAAAATAGGCCAAAGACTGACGCAAAACTTAAGTCTTCCGATTTATACCATACTAAGGCCAAAGGGTAATTGAACGCGCCTTATGAATTAACCGCCCCTGACCTTTAGGGGAGGGCGATGGCTTTAGTTTTTTGGAGGAGGCGTCGTTTTGGGTGGCGACTTGGGCCTTCGGTTTTTTAGTGGAGGGCTCGTCTTTGGGTGGCGACCGGAGCCGCGGGTCTAGCGCTAGAAGACGCTTGGCCTTAAGCTATTTTTGGCTTACGCCAAAGAGGCGGCCGGGCCAACGGCCAAAGGCTGTCTCGCTCCCTAGGACGGGCCCGACTGAAAATAAGGCGGCCTTACTCCCTGAGGAGGGGCCCGACTGAGAATGAAGCCAGCGACTTTAGGGGGGTTTTACGGCGGGCTAGAACGCCAAAAGCGATTAAGCCTAAGGCTTAGCTTAGCCGCCCTTTGTCCCGCGCGAAATCCGGGTCTATGGCCTGGGCCACGTAGAGGACCGTGTTGACGTAAGTCCCGCTTTTGTTGTAGCGCATGATGACCTGGCGTCGGCTCTCCTCGGTTTTGGCCGTCGTCCAGCCGTGGTCCCGGAGAAACTTCCCGATGCTGAAGATGGCGTCGGGCTTGTTGAAAAGGTCTATCCGCCGGTCGCCGTCGCCGTCCACCGCGTATTTGGCCACGTTAGATGGCATGAACTGCCCATAGCCGATGGCCCCGTAAATTGAGCCTGGGAAGGCTAAGGGATCCAACCGATTGGCCCAGGCGTAGGCCAGTAAGCTGACTAGCTCGTCTTGGGCCCACTGGCCCCTTTGGCGGGCGTTCTCGACCAAAAAGGCCCGGGCCTCTTGGTCGACGTCCAGGTCGGCGACGGCCGGGGCTATTAGGGCGTAGTCGGCTGAGGCGGCCATGGAGGCCAGGGAGGCGGCGGCTTTGCTCTTCCCGAAAAAAGAGCCGTAGCCCGTCTCGATCCACATGATGGCGGCGGCCAAG
>JAITIH010000075.1 GCA_031279525.1 Deltaproteobacteria bacterium
TCTGTGCTCGGCTTGGTACTTTTACCGCTACCCCTCCACCCAATTCGACGACCGCCCCTTTGACCCGGAAATGACCCGAAAATGGCTGCCGGTGGACCTTTACGTAGGCGGCAACGAGCACGCGGTCCTTCACCTCCTCTACAGCCGCTGGCTCTGCCGGGCCCTTCACGCCTGCGGCTACCTAGACTTCGCCGAGCCTTACAAGAAGTTCGTGGCCCACGGCATGATCGTCCGGGACGGGGCCAAGATGAGCAAATCTCGGGGCAACGTCATTAATCCCGACTCCTACATCGACGAGTTTGGGGCCGACGCCTTTAGGATGTACCTCATGTTCATGGGGGCCTACTTGGAGGGCGGGGACTTTCGGGACGGCGGGGTCAAAGCCATGAAAGCCTTTTTGGACCGGCTCTCGGCGGCGGCCCTGCCTGAGGGGGCCGTCTTAAGCCAAGATCCCCCGACCGACCCGGAGACCTTATTCTGGCTTAACGGAACCATTAAGGCCGTGGGGGCCGACGTGGCCCGGTTTTCCTACAACACGGCCATAGCCCGGCTCATGGAGCTGGTCAACCATATGACTAAGAACAAGGTCCGGAGCCAAGTCGCGTCGGACGCCTTAGTCGTCCTTTTGGCCCCGTTCGCCCCACATCTGGCCGAGGAGCTTTGGGAGGGCCTAGGGCATGGGGAGTCGGTCTTTAAGTCGGCCTGGCCGGAATACGACGAGGCGGCCTGTCAGCGGCCGGAAGTGGAATACGTGATCCAGGTCAACGGCAAGGTTCGCGGCCGACTTAGCCTGGCTAAGGGCCTAGGGCCCGAGGAGATCGAGCCTTTGGTCATGGAGAGTCCGGCCGTCTTAAAATGGCTGGCCGGCAAAAGCGTGGCCCGGAAAATTTACGTCCCCGACAAGCTGGTCAACCTGGTGGTAAAATAGTTGAGCGACCCTTAGCGAAACGCCGGCCAGCGAGAAGCCGGCGAGATAGCCTCGGGTGGCTTTAGGCCAACGGCCTTTAGGGCTTCGGTTAGGCCTTTTTAAGGGCGCCCTTTTTGGAGTTTAAATTAAGTTTAGAGAGCTATGGCGAGCTTTTGGGTCATGGGCCTTGGTTTAGGGCGGCTTTAGGCCCTTAGGGTCGCGTAGGGAGCTTTAGGGCCAGGGGGCTATCGGGAGTCAGGGCGATCCCTTGGGCGCGCGGGGCATTTTAGGGGCCTTAGGCTGGCCTTAGGCGGCTTTGGGGGAGCCATGTCGCCGAAAAAATTCGAAAAATGTCTTGACGCCGGAAAAAACTGAGTTTAAAATGCTCTTTTTTCCGCTTTTTAGGGGAGGGACCCAATTGTACGCCGTAATTAAAAGTGGGGGCCGCCAGCATAAAGTGGCCGTGGGCCAGGCCATCCGGGTCGCCCGCCTGCCCGCCGAGTCGGGGGAGGACGTGGTCTTGGGCCAGGTTCTTATGGTTTACGACGGCCAGGCCGTGCGGGTCGGGCGCCCTTTGGTCGACGGGGTCACGGTGAAGGCCACCGTCTTGGGCCACGACCGGGCCAAGAAGATTTTAGTTTTTAAGAAAAAGCGCCGTAAAGGCTACCATAAGGCCCAGGGCCACCGCCAAGACTACACGGCCGTCAAGATCACGGCCATAGAGACTGGCGCGGGCGCGGGCGAGGAGGAGAGCCATGGCTCATAAAAAGGCGGGCGGTTCCAGCCGGAACGGCCGCGACACCATAGGCAAGAGGCGGGGCGTCAAGCGCTACGCTGGGCAGGCCGTGCGGGCCGGCAACATCCTGGTGCGCCAGCTGGGCACCCGGATCCACCCTGGCCAAAACGTGGGCATGGGCCGGGACTACACCTTGTTCGCCCTGGTGGACGGCCTGGTCAAGTTCGAAAGATACGGGGCCGACCGGAAAAAGGTCAGCGTTTATCCGGCCTAATTAGGCTCCTTTTATCTCGAAAAGGATTCCCCCGGCTTAAGACCGGGGTTTTTTATTGACGAATAACCCCGGGATTTTAGGGAAATTACGACTTGTCAAAAAAAAAGCTTGCTTCCAGCGCTAATCTATGATATCCAAAAGGGAACCAGGAATCGTTTTGTTAACTTGGGTTTTCCGGGCTGGCAGGGTTCCAACGTCGGGTCCCCCTCAAGGGGCTCATAATTCTTCTTTAGCGAAAGGAAGCTGTTCAATGGCTTACGTTGTTAAAATCGACGCCGGGAAGTGCACTGGGGACGGTAGCTGTAAAGACGCCTGTCCCGTGGACGTTTACGAGATTCAGTCCGGCAAGGCTGTCCCGGTCAACGCCGATGAGTGCATTGGTTGCGAGTCCTGTGTGGAGGCCTGTGAGGTCAACGCTATTTCTATAGTCGAGGGCTGAAGCCCCTTTTTTTAAGGGCCCTGGCGACCGTCGCCCGCGACTAACTGTTTTTCCGCTAGAAGAGCCGATTAACTTTAGATCGTTAGGAAATGGCCGCCGGGAGCCCTGCCTCGGATTTTACCCGCCTAAGCCTTTACCCCGCTGTGGCCTTTTTTCCTCCGTTAGTTCTGATAGGTTGCCTTCACCAATGTTAAAAAGACTCACTTTTTTATCCGCGGGCTTGTTTTTTGTGCCGGCGGGCTACTTTGTGGTAAAATCCGCGTTTTACCTGAATTCACCGCATATTTTCGTAATGTCCATTTTTTCTGGTTCTCTCATGATCCTTTTAGGGTTAACTGGCTTTGCTGGTCTGGTCATGAGTTTCGAAAAAAAGTCTGAAGACGATAAGGACTGACCATGCGCAACCCCCTGCCAAGAGTGGCCGCCATCCACGATCTGTCCGGTTTCGGCCGGTGTTCCCTAACGGTCGTCATCCCTGTTTTGTCGACCATGGGGTTGGAGGTCTGTCCGCTGCCCACCGCCGTCCTTTCGGCGCACACGGACATTCCAGGCTTCCAGATCCTAGATCTTACGCCCCAAATTCCCGCCTTCGTCAAGCACTGGCGGGAACTGGGCCTTAAGTTCGACGGGATTTACAGTGGCTTTCTTGGCTCGGCTGAACAGGCGGCCATGGTTTCCGACTTTATAGACGTTTTTTCCGGCCCAGACTGCCTAGTGGTCGTCGACCCGGTCATGGCCGACTTTGGCAAGCTTTACGCCTCCATGACCCAAGAAATGGTCGGGGAGATGCGGAAACTGTCGGCCAAGGCCCACGTCGTCACCCCCAACATCACCGAGGCGGCCTTCATGCTAGACCGGCCGGTCCCGGCGAGGCTGTCGGAAGGGGAGGTCAAGGAATGGCTGGCCGCCTTAGCCGACTTAGGGCCAACCATGCCGGTGATTACCAGCTTGCCCCTTTCTAGCCGCCCTGAGCTAAGCTCGGTGGCCGCCCACAACCGGGAGGACGGGCGCTTCTGGCTGGCCGGCCGGCCCTTGGTGCCGTACCAGTACCATGGGACCGGGGACATGTTCTCGAGCGTCCTGACCGGCTCCATCCTCCAGGGCGACAGTCTCCCCGTGGCCCTAGACCGGAGTTGCCAGTTCGTGGCCACGGCCATTAGGACGACTTTTGGCTACTCGGGCCTGGGCCACAACGAGATCCTTTTGGAAAGGGCCTTGCCAAGCCTAATGGCCCCGCCCAATTCGGAGGGCTATGACCTTTTGCCCTAGCAAGCTCCTTGATTTTTATAATTATTTTGCCTGACGGCCTAAACTTGATGGCTTTGCAAAAAGTCCGGAAAATGAAAACCAGAAAAATAACCTCTTGAAATTATTGAAGTATT
>JAITIH010000355.1 GCA_031279525.1 Deltaproteobacteria bacterium
CCCACACCCACTGGGACCACATCCAAGGATTTCCTTTTTTCCGACCGGCCTACGTTCCCTACTACGCGATCGACATATACGGGGCCAATCGGGAGACCTTAATGTCCGCCTTCGAGACCCAGCAACTGGCCCCCTGCCTCTTTCCGGTCCCCTTAAAGCTCATGCGGGCCAAACTAGAGTTCCGGAACTTTCCGCCGGACGGCCTTAAAGTTGGCCGGTTTAAACTGGACTCCTTTCCCCTGCCCCACCCTGGGGGCTCTTTGGCCTACCGGGTCGCCTACGGGGACAAGACCGCGGTTTTCGCCACCGACTACGAGATCCAAAAGCTAGACGCCTTAAACCCCGGCCATGGCCGCATGGCCCTGGCCGCCTTCATCGCCGGGGCCGACGTTTTCATCAGCGACACCCAGTACACCTACCTCGACCACACCACCAAGGAAGGCTGGGGCCATTCCAACGCCCTAAGCGTCGTGGAAATAGCCGCCCAAGCCAAGGTTAAATCCCTTTACCTCTTCCACCACGACCCCTCCTACAGCGACGACAAGCTCTTGGACATCCTGGACAAGACCCGATCCTACGCCCAGCTCCTCCAGAACGGGGCCGCCATGACCATCCACTTGGCCATTGAGGGGACGACCGTCGAGCTTTAAGCCCGCCCGCCCCAAGGCCAGGCCGCTGGCCGGCCCACGCCCCTAGCCCCATGGCCTTAAGCGGCCTAAGAAGACTCAGCCGCCGCGGCTTAGCCAGCCAACCCGCCTTTAGGCTAGCCAGAAAGCGACCTAAGAAGGCTATCGTTATGGTAAGGCCTCGCCCTTTTGGCCGGCCAGCCAGCTTTAAGAGAGAGCCAAGGACCTTCGCGGCCTTTGCCTTGCCGCCAATGGGCCGCCAATGAGGCGACATAGTCTGGACAGACGGCGACCTAAGGTGGCGGGCGATAGTTATTATAGTTAGGCCCCCGCCCGCAAAGGGCCCCGACTGGCCTTCCGGGCCAACCGGCCGATCTTTTTTCGGAGCCTAACTTCGGCCCTTTAACCTCCGCTCTTAAGGCATAATATTCTCAATTATTTGTTATAATGACGCTAAAAAAGAGCTTTAATTTTTAAATTACGCTTGAATTTACCTTGAACCCAGAAAGTTGCCTTGGCGGCTTTAATGTGATATGGATCCGTTTCGGCCCGTTTTGGGTCGCCAGTTTCCCATAGGCTCCAAGCGCATGACCAAAAAACTCCTGATCGTCGAATCCCCGGCCAAAGCCAAAACCATCGCCAAATACCTGGGCGACCAGTTCCAGGTCATGGCCTCGGTGGGCCACGTTTACGACCTGCCGCACAACCGCCTAGGCGTGGACTTAGAGCGGGACTTCCAGCCGGAGTACGTGGCCATCAGCGGCAAGGAAAAGGTCATTAGCTCCTTGAAGAAAGCGGCCAAGAGCAAAGAGACCATTTACCTGGCCCCCGACCCAGACCGGGAGGGCGAGGCCATCGCCTGGCACATCGCCGAGATCTTGGGCCAAGGCCACGAGTTCAAAAGGGTCCTCTTCCACGAGCTGACCCAAAAAGCCATCTTGGCCGCCCTGGCCGACCCAGTGCCCCTGTCCCAGCCTCGCTACGACTCTCAGCAGACCCGCCGCATCCTCGACCGCCTCATGGGCTACCTCATCTCCCCCCTCCTCTGGGGAAAGCTCAAAAGATCCCTTTCGGCTGGCCGAGTCCAGTCGGTGGCCTTGCGGCTGCTGGTGGAAAGGGAACGGGCCATCTTCGCCTTTACCCCGCGGGAGTACTGGAGCTTGACGGCCCATTTCGAGGAGGCCGGGGCCGCCTTCGAGGCCCTTTTGGCCAAAAAGGGCCAGGATAAAATCGAGCTCCGCGACGAGACCGAGACCATGGCCGTGGTCAAAGCCATTGAGGGCCAAAATTTCGCGGTCCAAAGCCTTACGGCCAAAGAAAGGAAAAGGACCCCGCTCCCGCCCTTCACCACGAGCTCGCTCCAGCAGAACGCCTACACCCGGCTAAGGCTCCCTTCGGCCAAGACCATGCGCTTGGCCCAGAACCTCTACGAGGGCATGGAGCTGCCCGAAGGCTTGGTGGGCCTCATCACCTACATGCGCACCGACTCGGTCCGCCTGGCCGACCAGGCGGCCGTCGAGGCCCGCCAATTCATTGGCGAGGCCCACGGCCAGGAGTTCGTCCCCCCGGAGATCAACCGCTACCGGAACAAGAAAGGGGCCCAGGACGCCCACGAGGCCATCCGGCCGACCTCCGTCCATTTGACCCCAGACCGCTTAAAAAGCCATTTGGACCACGACCACTGGCAGCTGTACAACCTCATCTGGCGCCGCTTCGTGGCTAGCCAGATGCGCCCGGCCGTCTTCGACCAGACCTCCGCCGAGCTGGCCGTCGGCGACTACGTTTTCCGAGCCAGCGGGGCCTCGGTGAAGTTCCCGGGCTTTTTGGCCGTCTACGACCCCGGGGCCGAGGACGACAAGGCCCTGCTCCCGCCCATGAAAGAGGGCCAAGCCTTAACCCCGACGAAATTGGCCCCCAAACAGCACTTCACCCAGCCGCCGCCGCGCTTTAACGAGGGCACCTTGGTCAAGGAGCTGGAGGAAAAGGGCATTGGCCGACCCTCCACCTACGCCTCGATAATCTCGGTCTTAAAGGACAAAGAGTACGTCCAGCCCCAAAAAGGGGCCTTGGAGCCCACGGAAATGGGCTTCGCCGTGAACGACCTTTTAGTCGCCAATGTCCCTAAACTCGTGGACGTGGACTTCACGGCCGATCTAGAAGAGAACCTGGACCAGATCGAGGAGGGCCAGGCCGACCGTATAGAGATCCTTAAAAAATTGTATTTGCCCTTAGCCGAGAGCTTAGAGACGGCCCAAAAGAACATGCTAAACTTTCGGGTGGAGGGCCAAAAGGTCGACTTGGCTTGCCCGGCCTGCGGGGAGATGGGCTCCATGGCCATCCGCTACGGCCGGAACGGCTTTTACCTGGCCTGCAAGGCCTGCGGCCTGACCAGGGACTACGTCCGCGACGCCCAAGGCCAGCCCCAGCCGGTCGAGCCGCCCCCCCTGGCCGAGGAAACCCTCTGCGAGAAGTGCGGCCAACCCATGGTCTCCAAAAAAAGCCGCTATGGCTCGTTTCTGGCCTGCTCGGCCTACCCCAAGTGCCGCAACGCCAAACCTCTAGTCATCAACCAGGACGGCTTGGCCGTGGTCCCCAACGACCCGCCCCCGCCCTGGCCCCCGGAGATCTCGGAGACCTGCGAGAAATGCGGTGGGCGAATGGTCCCCAAGAAAACCCGGCGCGGCGGTTGGTTCATCGCCTGCGACAACTACCCCAAGTGCTCAAACGCCAAGTCCTACCCCACCGGCTTTAAATGTCCCAAACCCGGCTGCGGGGGCGACGTCGTGGAGCGGCGCTCCAAAAGAGGGGTCTTCTACGCTTGCTCCAATTACCCGGAATGCCGGGTGGTCATCAGGGGCCGGCCAGTGGCCCAAAAGTGCCCGGACTGCGGCCTGGAC
Source organism: Deltaproteobacteria bacterium (assembly GCA_031279525.1). Classification (GTDB taxonomy): domain Bacteria; phylum Desulfobacterota; class Desulfarculia; order Adiutricales; family Adiutricaceae; genus JAIROO01. Next base: position 3,524 of record JAITIH010000355.1, read on the forward strand.
TACCTGGTGGCCAACCTAAAAGACGAGTCCCGCCTAAGCTGCCCGAACCTAGCCTGCCCCTCCAACGCCCACAAGGCCGAGGGCCGCGGCAAAACCAAAGAGCCTAAAGCTCCCAAAGAACCCAAAGAACCCAAAGAACCCAAAGAACCCAAAGAACCCAAAGCGGCCAAAGCTCCAAAAGAGCCCAAAGCTCCCAAAGAACCCAAAGCGGCCAAAGCTCCCAAAGAGCCCAAAGCTCCCAAAGAGCCCAAAGCTCTCAAAGAGCCCAAAGAGCCCAAAGCGGTCAAGACCCGCCCCAAAAAAGCCGCCTCCGCGGCCGCCGGGCCGGCCTCGGAAGAGCCGGTTAAGGATCTGGCCGCCCCGTTGGCCGACCCCGCCGTCGTCCCGCCGGAGGGCGAGGCCGCGGCCCCGCCGGCCGATCCAGCCGGAGCTCTTTCGGAGCCCAGCCCTCAACCAGAGCTTAGCTCTCAGCCGGAACCCAGCCCTCAACCGGAGCTTAGCTCTGAGCCGGCCCTGGAAATCCCCCTCGACCAGCGCGCCCCTGAAGCCGCGCCCGCGGGTCGGGAGGCCTAAAAACCAAACGGGCCCCGCCGGGCCAGGGCGGTCCGCCGTCCTTGGCCGCCTAAGGCCCCCCCGCCTTAGGGCTTTGACCAGGGCATTTTTTCTGGCTTTTCGCTTTTTACGCGGATAGGCCCCCAAAAAAATGGGCTTTTGTTTTTTTAATTGGCCGCCAAATAGGCTAACGATTGTTTGTCAACTCATTCGCCTTGTCGCCTCAAGGGCCGCCTTCGTCTTCTAAGCAAATCGCGTTATAGCCAAAGACCCTTGCCCCGCGGCTTTTTGGCCCGCCTTGGGGCT
>JAITIH010000078.1 GCA_031279525.1 Deltaproteobacteria bacterium
TAAACAGGTCGTTTTCCCCGGCCACGACGAGACAGGGGACCTTAACGTTTTTTAGGCTCGAAAGCTCAATGTCGGGCTCCTTAAAAATGACCCGGAAAAGGGGGTAGTCGCCTTGAGCCTCCAGCTCGCGGAGAAAGGCCACGGCCTCATCGGTCAAGTCGCCTGGCTTAAGATTAGGCCCCATTAAAATCATCTTTTTCAGAATTTGGGGCCGCGAAAGCCCTAAAAGAAGGCCGACGATGGCCCCGTCGCTGAAGCCGGCCAGGTTGACCTGGCCTAGCCCTAAGTCGACGACGAAGGCGTAAACGTCCTCGGCCATGAGGGCGTACGAAAACTGGCCGGTTTTTTCGCTGGCCCCTTGTTCTCGGCTGTCTAGGGCGTACACGGTAAAATGATTGGCCAATTTTACGACTATTTTATCGAAAACGCGGTGGTCTTCGCTATTGCCGTGGAGAAGCAAAAGCGGCGGGCCAGAGCCTGATTTTTCATAAAACAGGTTGACCCCATTAACTTTGGCGAACATGGGAAATCCTTTTTGGCCCTTTTGGCCAGGGATTATAGGCCCGCGAATAAGTCGCTCGCCTTTTTTTGGCTAAAAGGCCGGCCGCAAGGCCTCTAAGGCGAGGCGGGCCTTGGGGCGAATGGCTCCGTCTTAGAGGCCATGGCCTTTTAGGCCTAAGACCTTAGAAGAACGCCAAAAGGGGATACCTGACCGAGACGCTTTTGTCAAGTCAAGGAGCCTTGCCGCGCCGCCTCGCCGCCTACGGCCTAAAGGGGCCTTCCGACGACGGGCCTTTTAAATTTTGGCTGGACCGCGAGTGAGTCAAACGGGCCCTAGCTGGCCCGGTCCTTTCTGGCCCCCAGGCCCAATTGGCGCTTGGCCCTTAACATGGTATAAATTGTCAGTCTTTCTTTTTTTTTGCGGCCTTTTTTAGCGCTTTTTGGCCAAAAGTCTTTGGCCCGGGGCCAGGGCCAAATCCGCCCCCTTCTAACCGGGAAAGCGCCAATCCGTCGCCCATAAGGCCTATTGGCGCCCAGCCCGGGCCTTAGAGCCTATGGCTCCACTATAAGGCCTTGGGGGGGGCCCCGGGGCCGGCCGCGGCGGGCCCTTTAGGCCCCTTTTTTGGCCCCCTAGGCTCCCTGGCCAAGGACCCCTTTTTAGGGAAAGGCGATTCGATGCCCCTAATTTCCATAAACTCCACGAAAGCCCCAAAGGTCCGAACGAAATTTTTAGCTTTGGCCTTCCTTTGTCTGGCCCTCGCCTTAGGGCTTAGCCTAGCCCCTTGGGCGGAGGCGGCCGCGGCCGTCGTGGCCGAATGCCCGCCGCGCCAAAACAACCTCGCCAAAACCATGGCCCCCGCGGCGATCTTCATAGGCGTTTTGGTCGGCTTTATAGTCTTATCCAAATTCAGTCGCCGAAGGTTGGACCGGAAATTTCAGGCCCTTTTAGCCTCGATCGAGCCGGGGGACGGCGTCGTGACTTACGGCGGGTTTTGCTCGGTGGTGGTGGCGGTCGAGCCTCAAGGGTTTATCGTGGCCCTGGACTCGGGCGCCAAGGCCCATCTCATTAGGGACGCGGTGGCCTCGGTCGTCAAGCTCAAAGACGACCGGCCCGATTTGGACCCGATCAAAAACGTTCGCTCTTTTTTCCCGAAAATTTAAGCCGACCCCAGCCGATCTAAAAGCCTTTGGCCCTAAGATCCTTGGCCATTCGCCCCTCTTTTTTGGCGACGCGGCCCCCGATTGCCTGAAGAGCGCCGAATCCGGCTGACGCAAACCCCTAAGGCCAACGATCGGATGGAGGCCCAATGAAGCTTTTTATACTTTAGCGGTAGGGAAGGGTTGCCCCTCCCCTCCGGACCTTCCCCGATCCACGTCGGCCTTCAGCGCTATGAGGGCTCTGAATCCCCCCGGGCACACGTAAACCCGGTAGGGTCTCCCCACTTAATTCGTTCCACCAACCGAGCATTCCGCCCCCAATCACCCAACGCCGCCTGGGTCGTTTTTGGCCCTTGGATCCGTCTTTTTCCTAGCCGGCAAGGAGTTCCGATCTCTCCCGGAACCTATTTTTCCTATCTTATCCTTTAAAGAAAAGCGTTCTCGGGATGAATACGGTTTTTTAGCCAAAAAACCCCGTCTTAACCAACCCCTAAAATGCGTCCACTATGCGGTTTTTTAAGTCTATCGGCCAAGCGCTTCCACCCCCTTCATGCTGGCTGGTTTAGTTGAGTGGACGCTAGCGCCTAGCCATTATGAATTGTTTGGCGCTCGGCCAACGGGCGCGGCTTTTCCGCCGCCCGCCTTAAACGTCGGTTTTTAGCGATGCCAGTTTCAGCCTAAGGGAGAGGCGCTTTGCCTTTAATTTGAGACTATTCGGTGGGCCTATTTTCCCTCGCGCCCAGGATCGTCTCCGGTTTGGGCGTAGACCTTCCGTCCAGGCTTTCCATCGATATTTTAGGGGGTAGGACCAGCGGTGGCTCTAAGACCCTTTTCGGGCAAGCTCCAGAACTCTCTTCTGAGACCCTGGAGCCTCCTCAAACGAGTCTAGAGGCGCTCATCTAGCGCGTCAAGAGGTTTGTTCGAAGGCGGTTTTTTAGATATCGCCTTATTAAGAAGATTTGGCGATTCAAGCGGACGCGACTTTAAAGTCGCTATTTGAGCCGTCTTTCTTAATCGCCTCAGTTTTGGTCTGGGCCACCCTCGGCTTCTCGCTGATGGCCCTAGGATCATTGCAAATTTCTTGTTATAAATTTTGGGAGCCCAAGTTAAATGGGATTGCGTGGCCAACAACCCACGCCATCCGGAAAATAGATTCT
>JAITIH010000017.1 GCA_031279525.1 Deltaproteobacteria bacterium
GCCGTCCAAGAAAACGGTCCCTAAATCCATTACTCCGGCCTCTTGGGCGATTCCGAGGACTTGATTAAAAAGGCCCGCTATTTCAGGCGCAAAACGTTTACGAAAATCAGAAATGGTAGAGTGGTCAGGATGAGTGTAACAGCAGATATACATATAACTGATTGAATCATAGGTTTGACGTTCAATAGCCCTACTTGAAAAAACGCCAGTAATATAGGAATAAATTAACAGAGATAGCAGCATACTAGGTGGATAAGCATCCTTACCATGGCTTGCGTACTTAGAAATAATAGGAGCGATGTTTAATAAGTCAACGATCATGACCACGAACTTGGCCAAATGGTTATCTGGAAGCAAATCGCTCGGGGATGGCGGGAAAAGGTGGTTTTGATCTCGATCCAAGAACATGAAAGACATATTAAACGCCTCGAAGCCGGTTGGTAAAAAAACAAAATAGCGATTTCATGCCTTAGATTAGTTTTTATTAAGCAATAAGTCAAGAAAAAAAATAGCTAGCAATTTTTATGCCAATAATAACCCGACAGGCTCCTAGAATTTGTCTTAAAATTCCGTAACGTAAAATTGGGTCAGAAAAACGGAGCGCGACGCGATGGCCCGAAAATTTATTGTAGTTTGTGGTGGGGGTAAATATTATTTAAACAGATAATATTACTAATAGGGACAATATTTTTATTTAATATATATAACAATATATTGTTAAATTAATTAATAATATATTATAAAATTAATTATACTGCGATGTTTCGCTATATTCACATCAAAGCTAAAACGACCGGCCTCCACAAAAAAAACGACCGGCCTCCTCAAAATTAGAATTGCCGCGATCGCCTCTGGCTTGGAGAGTTTTAGCTAACTGTCGGCGGGCCTAGGGCCGAAAACGGCCCGGTCGAATGGGCGAGCGGGCTAACTGACGCGCCCCGGCGTCGCGGCTCGGTAAGAGGCTCCCAGACCGCCAATGCCGGCCAAGGGCTTTTCGAGCGCCTGGCCTACCCTTAAAGAGGCGGGCCTTTCCGCCTCGCCTAAAAAGCGGCCTTAGGCCGCCTTTTAAGCCACCCTGAAGCCGCCCAGGCTGGACTCGACCAGGCGGGTTTGGCCTGGCTTAGGCAAACCTGGCTCGGCTTGTTGGGCGCGCTTTCGCCTTATTTGCGGTTCCTTGACGAAAAAGTCCGCCTGGTCTATAAATTAGTATCCATTTTAAATTGCGAATAAGAACCGATTCCGTCCTCTTCCGACCGCAGTCGGAATGTTTCGCTTCTTTTTTGGCTGGAGCGCGGCTAGCGGGTTTTTTCGGGCTTGGCGGCCATTGGCCGTCGAGTTCGCGGGAAAGGCCCATTTACGACTTGACCGTTTTGGAGGTTAGCATGAGTAGCAGGTTCACCATTCCTCGGGACATTTATTTTGGCCCTGGATCCATCGAGCGTTTAAAGGAGTTGAAGGGCAAAAAGGCCATCGTGGTCTCCGGCGGCGGCTCAGTCAGAAAATCCGGGGCTTTAGATCGGATTTTGGGTTACTTAGCCGAGGCCAAGTTGGAAACCAAGCTCATCGAGGGCATTGAGCCAGATCCTAGCGTTGAGTCGGTCTATAAGGGGGCCGAGATCATGCGGGAATTCGAGCCAGATTGGATTGTCGCCGTCGGCGGCGGCTCGCCCATCGACGCGGCCAAGGCCATGTGGATTTTCTACGAGAACCCGGACGCGAAGTTCGAGGACATTTTAGGGCCCATGACGTTGCCGCCTTTGCGGAAAAAGGCCAAGTTGGTGGGGATCGGCACGACCTCCGGGACCGCCACGGAAGTGACCGCCTGCTCGGTAGTCACCGACTACAAGACCGGCATAAAGCACCCTTTGGTCGACTACCAATTGAATCCCGACATTGCCATCGTCGATCCGGAGCTGACTTACAGCTTGCCAGGGGCCATGATCGCCTACACCGGGGTCGACGCTTTGACCCACGCCATCGAGGCCTACGTGGCCAAGGCCCATTCGCCGTTTTCCGAGGCGCCTGGGCTCATGGCCATCGAGATGATCTTCGCCAATCTGGAAAGGTCCTACAAAGGCGACCTCGAGGCTAGGAACAATATGCATTACGCCCAATGCCTAGCCGGGATATCCTTCACCAACGCCTTCGTGGGCATAGCTCACTCCATGGCTCACAAGATCGGGGCGATTTTTAAGGTGCCCCACGGCTGCGCCAACGCCATCTTTTTGCCTAACGTCATCCTTTACAACTCCAAAGACCCGGCTTCCTTAATCCGATTCGCTAACCTGGCCCGATTTTTGAGGTTGCCTGGCTCCACCGACCGGATCTTGACGGACAATCTGGTCGAGGCCATCCGGGATCTCAACCGGAAGGTCGGCATTCCTTACACTTTAAAGGATTTCGGGGTGCCGGAAGCGGAGTTCGCGACTAACCTCGCTCTCATTACCGAAAGGTCATTGGCCGACATATGCACATACTTTAACCCTCGGGAGATCGACCAACCCACCATGGAAAGGCTCTTTTGGTGCATGTATAAGGGCGAGAGCTGTTACTTCTAAGTAAGGCCTTATAAAGGGCCCTTAAGGCGCGAGCCGTCGTCTTTAAACAAAGCCCAAAAAGGCCTTACCCGGCCCGCCAATCGGCGGGCCTTTTTTGGCCGAAAGCCCTCCCGCGACGGCCGGCTTAGGCCAAAAGCCTTAGGGCCGTAAGGCGGGCCTTTTTGGCTTTACCCGCCCGCGACGGCGGGCCCTATGGCTAAACCCGTCCGCGACGGTGGGCCTTTGGCTTAGCTTTAGGGCGTAAGGCGGGCTTAGGGGCTTTTGGCCAGCCGGCGGGGAGGGCGACTGGAAAGGCGCGCTTAAGACGCCCGGCGAATTAGGCGGGGCTCGCCCTAAGGCGGGCGAAGGGGGGGATGGGATAATATTTTTGGCCCAAAACTTTTGGGCCAGACCCTTAGTGGACTTCGCTTAGGCGGTCGACGAAGTTTAGCTTAACGTATAGATCGCCCCTTTGGCCGGTCTTGACGTCGAAAGCCCCGGCGCCTTTTAAGCGGATTTGGCCGGCCGCGGCCATTTCCTC
>JAITIH010000067.1 GCA_031279525.1 Deltaproteobacteria bacterium
CGCGCTGTCGGCGTGGAAGTGGCGGGCGTGGATGGCCGCCCCCAAGGCTCCGGCGTAAACCGCGTCCATTTTGAACTCGGCCACCGGGTAACCGACTAAGGTCTCGATGGCTTTCCTCATGCCGACGTTGTTGGCCACCCCGCCGGAGAAGGCCAAATGGGGCTCAATGCCGACTCGGGAAAGTAGGCTCTTGACCCGCCGGGCCGTGGCCAGGTGGATGCCGGCGGCGACGTCGGCCGGGGTGGAGCCCCGGGCCCTTAAGGAGACCACCTCCGACTCGGCGAAGACCACGCACTGGCTGCTGATCTCGGCCGGTTCTTTGGCCTCTAAGGCGATAGGGCCCAATTCGCTAAGGTCCAGGTCCAACAGCTGGGCCACTTTTTCCAGAAAGCGACCGGTCCCGGCGGCGCACTTGTCGTTCATGACGAAGCTGACCACCCGGCCGGAGTCGGGGTCGACCTTGATGCTTTTGGAGTCCTGGCCCCCGATGTCGATGATGGTCCGGACCTCGGGATCCAGGTAGTGGACCCCCATGGCGTGGCAGGAGATCTCGGTCACGATTTGATTGCCCACGTGAGGAAAGGACATGGCCACCCGGCCGTAGCCAGTCCCGACGATATAGCGCAAGTCTTCGTACTTAAGGCCGCTTAGGGCTAAAAGTTCTTCCAGTAAAGAGTCGGCCGTTTTCTGCATGTTTATGCCCGTGGGGGCCTGGTGAGAGTAAATCTCGCCGTCTTTCAAAATCACGGCCTTGGCCTGGCGGGAGCCGACGTCGACGCCGGCCACCGCCGGGCCATTTAAGTTGTCCACGAGTTTGGGGTCTACGACCTCGCTGATTTTCATAGGTTTTTCTCCAAGATATCGCTATGGGGCGACGCCTAAGCTGACCTTTTCCAGACTGTTAAGCGCCTTTCCAGGCGGATTAAGCCAAAGTTTAGGATCATGCCAATGCTGATCAAAGTGATTATGGCCGCGTACATTTTGTCTATTTCGTCTTTGTTTTGGGTGTCGAATATCAAGTAGCCCAGGCCGCTGCTGGCCCCCAGCATTTCCGCGGCCACCAAGGCCACCATGGAGCGGGTGGCGCTGATCCGAAGGCCGGTAAGAATGTAGGGGATGGTCGAGGGCAGGATGACCCTAAAAAAGAGGGCCACCGTGGAAATGCTCATGGATTTGGCGGCTTTAACGTAAATGGCGTCCACCGCCCGGACCCCGTCGATGACGCTGATTAGTAGGGGCCAGGCCGCGGTCCAAAAGATGATGATGAATTTGGCCGTCTCGCCAATGCCGAAAATCAAAAGGACCACCGGGTACAAGGCCAGAGAGGAGGTGTTTCGGAACAGCTGGACGATGGGGTTAAAGAACTGATGGACTTTTTTAGACCAGACCATCAAAAACCCTAAAGGTATGGCCACGGCCACGGCCGCGGAAAAGCCGCTGAGCGCCCGCTTAAGGCTAATGGCGATGTGGATTCGCATCTCCCCTGAGGCGATGGTCTGCCAGAGCTTGGTTAAGACCACGGACAAAGGCGGCAGAGTCCTCGGGCTTATGATCTCAAGGGTGGGGAATACCTGCCAAATAAAGAGAAACGTCGCGATGGCCACGGTTTTCCGGAAGACGAACTGGGCGGTTAAGCCTTTTTTCTTGGCTAAAGGTAAAGTCATCGAAGGGCCCGCCTTAAGTCCCAAAGTAGATGGATTTTTCGTGCCAGGAGGTTAGACGCCTTTCCAGGCGAAAAAGGGCCTCGTTGACCGCCAGCCCCATGATGGCCAGGAAAACCACCCCGCCATACATCTCCGGGATGGCGTAGCGGGCCTCGTAGTAGAAAATCATGTAGCCTAAGCCGGCGTTGGAGCCGATCATCTCGGCGGCGATTAAGATCAAAATCGAGTTGGCCGCCCCTAAACGAATCCCGGTGATGATAGAGGGCGTGGCCGCCGGGAGGATGACCCGCCAAAGAAGGCTAAGGTCTCGCATGCCCATGGAGCGGGCCGACTTAATCAAGACCGGGTCCACGTTTTTCACCCCGGAGATGGCGTTCAGTAAGACCACCCAAACCGTCCCCCACATGATGATGGAAATCTTGGCCTTCTCGCCGATGCCAAATAGAAGGATAAAGATGGGGTAAAGGGTTAAAACCGAGGAATTCCGGCAAGCCTCGACCAAGGGGTTCACGTACTCCTCGAAGGTTTTAAACCAGCCCATGAAAACGCCCAAAGGGATGGCTAGGCACAGGCCCCCGAAAAAGCCGACGCTGATGCGAACCACGCTGACGTTGAAATGCTTAAAGAATTCCCCAGTCTTAAAAAGGTTTAGGGTGTTTTGGACCACGTCGGAAAAGCGCGGCAGCAAAAACGGGTCGATCCAGCCGAAGCGGGGAAAGGCCTCCCACCGGGCGATTATTATAAAGATGATGGCTAAGATTAGTAAAAACGACCCGACCCCCCTAAAGCCGCGTTGGAGGATTTTAAGGGCCGACCAGCTTTTGAGCGGCTCGCTGGCTAACCTTCCTTCCATAACGGTCGCCCTAACGTCGGTCGTCATAGCCTCGCTCCTTTTTGGCCCTCGCCTTTGGCGGTCCCCTTTTTCATAAGGTCGCCTGGGCGTCGATGGCCTCGGCCACGTCGGGGCCGCCCAGAATGGGGAACTTTTCCTTGACCGCCTCTTCCGGCTGGAGGCGCTGCCAGATTTTGTGCCTAATCCAGCCAAACTCAGCCGACCCTCGGCTGCCCTGCCTGGGCCGGCTTAGCTTAATGTTGACCATCTCGGCGATCCGGCCGGGGTTGGTCCCCATGACGGCGATCCGGTCGGCCAAGTAAACGGCCTCGTCGATGGCGTGGGTGACGAAGACGATGGTTTTGCCGGTCTTCTCCCAGAGATCTAAAAGCTCGTCCTGGAGGGTTTCCCGGGTCTGAGCGTCTAGGGCGGCGAAAGGCTCGTCCATTAAGAGGACCTCCGGGTCGAAGGCCAAGGCCCTGGCGATGGCCACCCTTTGCTTCATGCCCCCGCTCAGCTCGTGGGGGTAGCGCGCGGCGAAGTTGGTCAGGCCCACCATTTCTCAGTAGTGGCCGCTGATGGCCCTTCTTTCGGCCTTGGGCACCTTCTTAATGGTTAGGCCAAACTCCACGTTGGCCTGGACGGTTAGCCAGGGGAAGAGGGCGTAGGCCTGCATGACGAAGCCCCGGTCCATGGCCGGCCCGACGATGACCCGCCCGTCGATGCGGATCTCCCCGCCGGAGTTGGGGATTAAGCCGGCCAATAGATCCAGCATGGTGGACTTGCCGCAGCCGGAAGGGCCAACCAAGGTGAGAAACTCGCCGGCGTAGACGTCGAAGTTAATGTCCTTTAAAACGACGAAGTCGTCGTAGCCGCCGCCGTTTTCCCTTTTGACTCGGTAAATTTTTTGAATGCCGCGGACTTCGATTTTCGTCGAGGCCCCCGCCGGCCGGGCCGCGGACGCGGTGTTCAGATCCATAAATCTATCCTCGATTAATATTTTTCCAAGCTGGCGAGCGAGCTTGGGCGAATACTTTCCGCGTTGTGAGCGATTTTTTTAGCCAAAACGCGGTTTGGTCGGCTAAGGCCGTTAAGGGCTTTTAGCGGGCGAGAGTAAGGCTAAGGCGAGCCTTTTCGCGGTCGGAATCCTTTTAAGGCCAGAGCTTAAAAGGCCACGGCCTTAATGGTCGCGGGCCCCGATTGGCGGAGCTCGGCTAGGCTCGATTCAAGCTTTTTTTAGGAGAGATTTAACAGCGACAACAGCCGCGGGAGATGGGCGAGGCGAGAGCGAAGGGGTAGCGGGAGGCGGGCTTTTTGGGCCCAAAGGCGACGGAAGTCCGCGCCAGGGGGTTTTGGCTCAAGGGAGCCAGCGCCAGGCGGGCGCGATCCAAGGGAATTGGGTCCAGGCATTTCAGTCGAGGAGATCTCATTTTTTGTCCGCCCTAAAAAGGCAAACCAATAACCCGAGCGAGGGTGG
>JAITIH010000088.1 GCA_031279525.1 Deltaproteobacteria bacterium
TCTCCTCGGAAAACATCGCCCGCTTTATTTTCCAGCGGATGGCCCCGCTCGTCGATCGAGCCTCGGAAGGCCGGGTTAAGGTCCATTCCGTGTCCGCCTGGGAGAACGAAAGCTCCTGCGCCACTTACATTGACGACTAGTGGGGCGAAATGCGGTAATCGCGGGGAAAATTAGGCGAATCTATAGGCGAGCCATTCGACGCGCCCTAAATGCAAGGCGCCCACAACCTTCCGCTTTAGCCCAAAAGACTTCTGGCCGGCTTACATTAGCCGGCTTTTTTCTCCCCCGAAGTTTCCCTCCCCCCAAGTTTAGGCCTAAGCCGACTTAAATTCATGAAGGCCTTTTATTCCTCGATGGGCCTTAATTTCCTCGATGGGCCTTAATTTCCTCGATGGGCCTTAATTTCCTCGATGGGCCTTAATTTCCTCGATGGGCCTTAATTTCCTCGATGGGCTTTAAGTTCCCCAGATGGCCTTAATCTTCAAAGATCAAAATTACCTAAAGAGCCTCTCGGCTCAGATCCCTCACTAAAGAAAGGTAATGGGGCTTTTTATCCTTAAGAACCTTAAAGCCGTCTAGGATCAGCTCCATTTCGGCGAGATCGAGGCCGTAAAGGCGGGCGACTTTAAGGTCAACTTGAGCCAGCCGCAAGTCGTAGGCCTCGGGCGAGTCGGGCGGGGCGAGGTCATTAAGGCCAGGGACGGCGTTTAAGTCCGCTAGCTCTTTAGGGGCGAAGTAAAGGCTTAGCGCGGCCGAGTCCAAAATTAGGTCGAAGAGGGCCGGGTCGTCGGCGAGCTCGCTAGGGGCGGGCTGGGGCAGGGGGAGGCGGCTAACGTAGGTTTTGTTGACGTTCATGGCCACCGAGGCCCTTAAGATCCAGTCGACGACGAGGCTGTTAAAGATGGCTTGGGCGAAGAGAAGCTTGGGCAGATCGACTTTCTCGTAAACCACCTCGCGGGTCTTTAGGCATAGGCTATATCGGCCGGGAATGGAAAGCCAAAGGGAGTTTTGGGCCCCGACGTCCCTGGGGATAATGGCCGAAATCAAGGTCCTTTCGTTGGTGTCGCTGGCGATGGCCCGGAAGGCCAAGCGAGGGAAGGATCTTTCCGGGACTAGGCGGCTTTTAAGGTCGCTTTCCTTGGTCGCCCCTAAAAAATCTAAGACTTTCGACCAGTTAAAGGGCCCGGGAAACGCCTTTTTAAGGACCGGGTCCGTCTCTAGGCGGTCTTTAAGGTCGGTTTTTAGCCTGGTGAGGCCCACCCGGGACAAGCGCTCGTCGAACTCGGCCTGGTCTAGCCAGTAGCGGGGCGGGGCGGCCTGGGCCTGGTAATGCCAGATGGCCTCCCCCTTGTACAAGGGGATTAAGCCCGGGCCTGGCGATTCTTTGAAGATTGCTTTGTCCACGGTCGCGTCGAGCTCCCGGCGGAAGTCCAGCCATTTGGGGTCTAGAGGCGGAAAGGCGGCGTAGAGCTTTTTTAGGGCTAAAAGGTCCTTGGCCCCGCCAGCCGTCTCCAGATAGGCTAAGCGTCTCGGGGAGGTGGCCTTGACGTCGGCCAGGGGGTAGAGGAAATAGCCTTTTGGCGTTTCTAGGTCCTTAGGGTCGGTCAACATGAAGCGAACTAAAGCCGCCTGATCGGGGTCCACGGCTTTTTCCAATTGGGCCAGGCAGAATTTGTAGCGGCTGTGGACGTCCGGGAAAATCCACTCTTTGTTTTCGAAGCCGTCGAGGCGGGTTAAGCGGAATTGGCTAAAAATGGCTTTGCGCAATTCCGCGGAGCCGTCGTCGGCGAATAGGGCCAGCGGCAGGACGTAGCTAAGGATCCCGCCCGGGGCTAGGAGGCTGAGAGCCTTTTCCACGAAAAATCGAAAGAGGTTGTTGTCCCCGGCGCCCTGGCTTAAGGGGTATTTGGCCATTAAAAGCTCATTGTATAGGGCGATCTTTTCTTTGGTCTTAGCGTATCTGACCTTAACGTCCGGCTGGTTTAAAAGCTCCTCGGCGATGGACTTTTTTTCGCTGTTGGTCGCGGTCCGGTAATTGGCCCGGCGTTGGGCGAAGAAGAGGGGGTCTTCGAACTTGGTCTTGTCCCAGGGCGGGTTGCCGACGATGAGGGAAAAGCCAGGTTCCCCGCCCGGGGCGGCCGAAAAGGCCTCGGGAAACTCGACTGGCCAGTTGAAAAAACGAAACTCCTCTTTTAGCCGCTCGACTTCTTGGGCCAAAGAGGCCAGGGCCAAAAGGTCGCTCCGGCGCGGCTGGCCCAAAAAGGCCGCCGCGAGGGCCCCGACCAGGGACGGCGGCTGGGCGACCTTTTTGGCCATTAAATAATCCAGGTAATTTTTGAAATCGACGTAATAGTTAACCTGATTCGTTTTTGGGACTACGCAGGTAAAGTATTTCTCCTTTATGCGCAGGTGGCTTTCGGCGCTGGCGTCGCTGAGGCGGCTTAAGGCGGCCGTCTCGCTTGCCAGCTCGGCCGCTAGGGAAGGCGAGGCGGCGGCCGGCTTTGGGCTAAAGTTTTCGTCTGGGCCCGGCCTTAAAGAGCCATCGCTTAATCTTTGGCTTGTTTTTTTGGCTTGGCCCTTGGCCGGGGCCGAAAGGTCCGTCCCCAAAAGACTGTCGCCGGTTTTGACGTGGGGTTCGACGAAGGCCGGGGCGGCCCCGAAAACGAAAGCGTCTAAGGCCAAGGTCGCGCGGGTCAGCTCGACGGCGAACGGGGCGAGGTCCACGCCGAAAATGACGTTTTTTAAAAGAAGCCTTTTTAAAGCCGCGAACTCGTCGAAGCCGCCTTGGTCGAAAAGGCCTATCTTCTCGCGGCTTTTTTCGATGGCCGAAAGCTCTTGGCCCAGTCGCCGCCTTAAGGGTTCGTCTTGGCTTAGCCGTCCCAAGGCCTCGACGGCCAAAAGGTTTAAGACGATTAGTAAAATTTGGCCCCCGCCGCAGGCGGGGTCTAAAATTTTGGCCTCTAAAAGAGAGCGGCTTTTAAAGGGTCCCGCGACCAGGGCCGCCAGTCCCCGTCGGGCCAAAGGAATGGCCAGGCTCTCGGGGGTGTAGTAGCCGCCGCTGGCTTTCCGGCCGTCGCGGGCGTTGACCAGGCGCAATTCGCCTTTTTTGCGCGATCTTAGGACCGGTTGGCCGCTAGGGCCATTTTGGGCGATTTCGTCGGGTGGGCTAAAGCCTTCGTCGGCTTGGTCAGGGGAGCTTAGGGCCACGTTGTCAAGGTTTTGGTCGGCTAAGCGAAATTCGTAATCCAATATCCCCTCGTAAACGCCGCCTAAGTGGGCCGGGGACAAGAAAGAAAAATCCCTCGGCCGACGCTCCCTCTCGATCTGGCAGGCCAAAAGGCCCTCGAAAACCTTGTGTAGGGTTTGGTCGTTAAAGAGGCTTTCCATCGACAAAAGGGGCGATTTAGCCGGGTCGAATAGGCCCCCGGCTAAGGGCGGGACATGGCGCTTAGGGTCGCCGGCCCCGTAGAAGGCGAAAAGCTTGGCCAAAGCCGTCCAGCCGGCGTAACTTTTGGGTTTCTGGGTGAGGCCCTTATGAATGGCCTTTAAGGAAATGGCCTCGTAGCCGGGTAGCCTCGCCAGGCTTTGGCCAAAACGGCTCTCAAAAAAAGCGACGTAAACGAGCCGGAAAATGAAATAAAGCCCGCCTTCAAAGGCCTCCCTTAAGCTGGCCGCGTCCTCGTCTACAGCTTCGGCGGGGCCGCGGTCTAAGGCTTCGGCGGAGCCGCGGTCTAAGGCTTCGGCGGAGCCGCGGTCTAAGGCCTTGGCGGAGCCGCGGCCTAAGGCCTTGGCGGGGCCGCGGCCTAAGGCCTTGGCGGGGCCGGGGCCTAAAGCCCTGGCGGGGCCGGGGCCTAAAGCCTTGGCGGGGCCGGGGCCTAAAGCCTTGGCCGAGGCCGCCGCGGTCGACTCGCCTACGGCCTCTTTTCGCTTTTTGGCTAGAAATAAAGCCTGGCCAATCGTCTCCAAAAGGGGAGCTTGGCCCCCTAGGCCATAAATCAGGTTCTTTAGCTCGGCCTCGATGGCCCGCCGCCGATCTTCGGCTTTTTGGGCTAAGACCTCAATTTTCGGGGTTTCGGGAGCCTGGGCCACCCTAGGGCCCCGCTTCCTTTCGCCTCGCGCGGGCCCCTCGCCGGGCGCGTCTATATTAATGGTTGGCTCTGACCCCAGGCCCAGGCCATAGGACGCGGCCCCGAACAGCCGAAAGAAGAGCCCAAAGCCGACCAAATCTCTTTTGGTCAGAATTTGATCCAGAAAAAAAGCCAGGTATCTTTTGTCCTTTAAAACGAAGGCCGAGTCCAAAAGGAGCCAGCTCCAGCCATTGGTGAGGATCCCCCTAGTTAGGCCCGTTCGCTTTAAGGCCGCTAAGGCCCCCCAATAGGGGTTGTCGGCGAGGGAGGCTTTATTGGAGTCGACCTGGGCGTCTGGGTCCGCGACCGTTAAAAGAAGCCTGGCCTCGCCGGGACCCTGGCCTCGGTCAGGGGTAGAAAGATCGTCGGAGTTTTTAGAGTCGGCGAAGAGGAAGGCCTCAAAAAGGGCCTTGGCGGGCCCTTGGGCTTGGCCGTCGGCCTGGCTGGCTACGTCGACGGCCTCCAAGCTCCAGCCGAGGCTTTGGGCGATAGGGCCAATAAAGCTCTTAAAAACCTCTTCTTTAGAGCGAGCTTTTGCGTCTTTAGTCGCTAAAAATAATGAGTAGAAAAAATTAAATTTTTCGGGAATGTTCTCATTAGTAGGTAGTATTTTAGCAACTTCATTTTCTAAAAAATATTGTTCATAAATATTATTAATATAATTAGCCATATAAAATCCATATTATTATTAATAAATAAAATTATACCCTGCATGCCACTGCAATAACGCTTTTATAAGGTTTTGATAAGACTTTGAAAGGTCTTGATAGGGCTTCGATCGGGCGACGAGCCCGCTCTCCGCCTGGGGGCCAGGGCGGCGAACTAAAAAACAACTCCAAAAAAACTTGACAAACGCCTTAAGGTTCTTATATCCTGATTTTAACGGGCCCTAAAGGATTTAGGGCTCGGTTCATAGGCCAGGGTAGGCGTCTTTTGCTGACGGGCAGTCAGTCCGGCGCCTTGTTCTGGTTTTTTTATGGATAAGGCGCCGACCAATAAGGCGTCTTTTTTCGTTTCTAGCCATATTGCTTAGGAAACGAGCCAGGCCGGCGGATTTGGTCGCCATGGACGGGCGATTTCGCATTTAATTTCCTGATCGTTCGGGAGGTCTGTCCATGATTGTCAACAACGTTCCTAAAGAGTCCAGCGGCTCCCTACAGGCCGCCTCGACCATCCGTCAGGCGTTCGTCGAGGAGGTCGCCGGGGCTCCCAACGTGGCGTCCCAGATCTTGCGCTCCGGGGCTCCTAAGCCTCACGCCACCGTCTCTAACTCCATGGTCGCGGCCGTGGACCAGTACACCCCGCCGCCGGGCCGGAACATGGCCCACTACCTGTCTTTAGACGTGGACAAGGCGGGCAACGGCTCCACGTCCATCGCCGACGCGCTTCAGCGTTACATGGACGTTAAACCCAGGCGGGAGGCCGAGGCCGATCCCCGCGACATGGCGGCCACGGACGCCTATCCCACTTTGGTGATGGACGAGGACCAGGCCTGGGCTGAGTCTTTGCCTTACCAGTTTAGCTTAAACGGGGTGACCCAAAAGCAGATCCAGCCAGTCTTTTACACGGCCTCCGGGTCTTTAAGGGCTAGGATCTTAGGCGAGGGGGTCAGCACGATCGCCACCCCGGCCACGGAGCCGGATCCTAGCATTCCGGTGGGGCCGTCGGCTAATCGGACGATGTACTACCCGCCCGAGGCCGCCGCCCAGCTGGCCATGAGCCGCATTTTCGACATGTACTACCCCGACGGGGTGCCGGCCATGGCCCCCGAGGCGGACGGCGACGCTGGAGCCAACGGCTCTTATAAGGACGTGGCCGAGACCTTGGCCGACACTCGCCAACTTAGTCAGTCCGGGGAAGGGGAAAACGTCCGGACGGCCCTAAACCGCTACATAGGCTTAAACGCCTTGGGCCAGACGAATCGCCTGTACGTAACTTCCTTGACCGGCCGGATGGTCTAGAGCGAGATTCTTTTGCGGCCAAACCCCCCGCTTAGCCTTTAATGGGCTAGCGGGGGGTTTTTGGCTTTAGGGCGAAGCCGTAAAGCCAAAGGCGTTAAAGGCTAAAGTCAATGGCCTTAATTACTGAGTTTGGAGACGTAGGGCTGGAAGGCCCCGGCCCTGGTCAACGATTTTTTGGCTTCCTCGGCCTCGCGCTCGGTCTGGTAACGGCCGACTCGAACCGGGAAATTGCGCTTGTTTTTTTCGTAGTAATAGGCCTTAAAGTTTTGGCCTTGAAATTTAGCGGCGATTTCCTGGGCTTCTTCGGCGCTCTTGGCGGCGGCGACCTGCACCGTGAAAAGCCCTTGGCCCTCGGGCTTGGCCGGCCAATAGCCGTCCGGGTCGCTGGAAGTTAACGCCGCCTTCGCGGCCTTGGGGCTGGCCGTCGGCCCTTCGTCCCTAAGCCCGGATAAAGCCGTCGCGTTCGAGGGCTCGGCTTTGGCCCTGGCCGTCGCGGCCGCCCTAGGGGCGGCTTTGAGGCTCGCGGCGGGGACGGCTTGGGCGACAGTCGGCTTGGCCGACTGGGTCGGGGCCGGGGCTTGGGTCAGGGTTTGGGCCGGGGCCGGGGGCTTATGGGCCAAGCCCGCTTCCCAAGTTGGCTCGTCGGCCCGATTGGCGAGCGAAAAAGCCGCCGGGACGGGCGAAAAGGCCGCGGGCGCGGCTTTAGGGGGCGTCATTTTGGCCGCGGCCAGGGACGCTGGCGGTTCGGGGGCCACCACCTCGACCACCGTCGGGGCGAGGCCGGGCTTAGAGTCGGATTTGAGCGAAGAGTCGCCCGAGTAGTCCCAAAGGCTGCCCCGGCCGACTAAAACTCCCAAAACGAAGACCCAAACCAGAAAAAACAGGGACAGAAAAAGCCGGGTCAGCCATTTGACCGAGACTAGCCAGCCGGGGTCGCTTTTCTTCGGACTCGCCGGCTCTTTCTGGCGCGTCGCCTGGGCGGGGCCGACGACTGGGCTTGGGCGGTTGGCCGCCGGTTCGGGTTCGGCCGCCGGTTCGGGCTCGGCCGCCGGCTCGAGCCGGGGCGTCAGGCGGCGCACCGCGGCCTCGGCGGCCTTTTCGGCCAGCTGGCCGCCTAGGCTCCGGACCCGGTAGTTGTCGAAAAAGGTGATTTCCTGGGCGATGAGGGCGTTGGCCTTATTTAAATCGACGGCCGGCCGGCTCTCCGCCGACCTTTTGGCGGGGGTCGCTTGGCCTGGGCCTGGTAGTTGGCTAGATTTCACGTTTGCGCACCGTCCTTTGGGAACACCTTAAGCGAAAGGCGTTTACATTCGCTCCGGGGCGGAGACGCCAAGGAGATCGAGGCCAATGGCCGTGACCTGGCGGACGGCTCCGGCCAGGGCGATTCTGGCCTTGGAAAGATGGGGCTGGCTTTCGTCGTTCAGGCGATGGCGAGCGTAATACTGATGGAACAGACGGGCGGCGTTAGTCAGCCAGGCGGTCAGAAGATGAGGCTCTAAGCGCCGGGCCGCGGTCTCCACCGTTTCCGGAAAGCCGGCCAAATGTCGGATTAGGTCCACCTCCTCGGGCTCGGTCAAGAGGGTCAGGTCGGCCTTGGCCGAGTCGAATGGGCTTTTTTGGACGAGGCTAAAGATCCTGGCGCAAACGTATTGGACGTAATAAACCGGGTTGTCCTTGTTCTGGGCCTTGGCCTCTTCCAGGTCGAAGTCCAAGGGGCTTTCGTGGCTGCGGGTTAGGAAAATAAAGCGGGCCGCGTCCACCCCCACCTCGTCCATCACTTCCCTTAAAGTCACGAACTCCCCAGCCCTGGTGCTCATGGAGGCCAAGGCCCCGCCCCGCAAAAGGTTGACCAGCTGCGCCAGGACCACGGCCAGCCGATCTTTTGGGTAGCCTAAGGCGGCCACCGCGGCTTTCATTCTCGGGATGTAGCCGTGATGGTCCGCGCCCCAAACGTCCACGGCCAAATCGAAGCCGCGCTCGAACTTATTCCAGTGATAGGCCACGTCGGCGGCCAGGTAGGTTTTTTCCCCGTCGCTTTTAACCAAGACCCGGTCTTTGTCGTCGCCTAAGGGCTCGGAGCGGAACCACAAGGCCCCGTCCCGCTCGAACAGATGGCCGCCCGCCTTTAAAAAGGCCAGGGCTTTGTCCACGGCCCCGTCCTCGTAAAGGCTCGTCTCGGAAAACCAGGTTTCCTGAACGGCCTTAAAGTCGACCAGATCCTTTTTAATGTCGCTTAAGATCCGGTCCCCGGCCCAGCGGCTGAGCCAGCGAGTCTGGCCCTCTTCGCCTAGCTCCCAGAAATTGAAGGGCAAGGGGGAGCCTTCCTTAAGCAGCTCTTTAGCCAAGTCGACGACGTACTGGCCGCGGTAATGGTCTTGGGGGAAATCGCCGCCGGCGCCTTTGAGCTCCAATAGCCGGGCCCGGACCGAGGCCCCTAAAACCCGCATCTGCCGGCCCGCGTCGTTAACGTAATACTCCCGGGACACGGCCTCGCCGGCGAAGGCTAAAATCCTAGCCAAGGCGTCCCCTAAGGCGGCCCCCCGCCCGTGGCCCACGTGTAAGGGCCCGGTCGGGTTGGCCGAGACGTACTCCACCAGGACTTTTCGGCCCGTGGGCGGGCGGCGGCCGAAGCTCTCGCCGGCCTCGATGGCCTCGGCCAAGGCCTTGGCCCAGAATTTATTAGAAAGGCGAAAGTTGATAAACCCCGGGCCAGCGGCCTCGGCCTTTTCAATGAAGCCCTCCGGGTCGGCCAAGGCGGCCAGGATTCGGTCGGCTAGCGGCCTTGGCTTTTGGCCCAAGGCCTTAGACAAAGCCAAGGCCGCGTTGGTGGCCAAGTGGCCATGGGTCGGGTCTTTAGGCTCCTCCACGACTATTTGGCCCAAGTTTAGCTGGCCGGGTTTTAGGCCGTTTTCGACGGCTAAGGCCAAGACGGCGGCCTCGACTTTCTGGCGGATCGTTTTTTTCATGGCTGGATTTATCGCGTCCTCGCCCCTTAGGAGTGGCGTCGCCTTTTTTTAGGCGGCTACGTCAATGGCCCAGCTTAGGCCTTCTTTTTGGCTCGGCTAAGGGCTAGTCGGTTTTCGGTTCGGCTAAGGGCTATCTCGGCCCCGGCGGCTTTAGGCTCATTAGCGGAAGAGCCTTTGGTTTAAGCGCCCAAATAGGCAGAAGGTCTCGTAGGCGCTCGTGTCTTG
Source organism: Deltaproteobacteria bacterium (assembly GCA_031279525.1). Lineage (GTDB taxonomy): Bacteria > Desulfobacterota > Desulfarculia > Adiutricales > Adiutricaceae > JAIROO01. The sequence continues at coordinate 9,280 of JAITIH010000088.1, forward strand.
CCATTTCGCGGCCTCTTCGGCGGTTATCCGGGCCTCGCCGCTCTCCCCGAGCAAGACGGCCCTCTGGCCTGGGTTGACCCCGGAAATCCTGGTGACGTCGAAAAGGCTTAAGTTCATGCAAACCCGGCCGATGAGGGGGGCGACCTGGCCGTTGACCAGGGCGTGGCCCCGGTTGGATTGGCGGCGGGATAGGCCATGGACGTAGCCCACAGGGAGAACCGCGACCTTCATGTCCTTTTGGGCCACGAAGGTGCGGTCGTAGCTGAGGCTTTCCCCTGTCCGGACCGTCCTGGTTTGGATAATCCGGCTGGTAAACTTCATGACGGGCCTAAGATCTCTCAATAGCGCTTGGCCGTTCGGCGAGATCGCGGCCTCGGCCTCGGTCCCGGCCAGGGGATTGGCCCCGTACATCAATAAGCCCACTCTGGGCAAATAGTCGTCGTAGCCGGGATAGGCCAAAAGGCCTGGGCTGGCCAGGACGCTGTGCTGGCCTAAAGTTAAGCCTAAGGATTGGTCGATCTTGACCACTTCCCGAAAACGGTCCAACTGCCGCCGGGAGGGCTGGTCCCCGACCGTGGCCAGGTGGGTCATAAGGCCTCGAAACGCGAATTTTTCCGGCCTGACCAAGGTCGGCAGAAAGGCCGGGACCTCCCACCAAGGTAGGCCCAAGCGACCCATGCCAGTGTCGATTTTTAAGTACGCCCGGGCCCTTACGCCTTTGGGGATCAAATTCTCAACGGCTTGAATCTGCTGAAGGCTGTAGAGGGCGACGACTAGCTCGGCCTCAATGGCCGCCTCGATCTGCGTTCTGGACTGCAGCCCCGCCAGGACGTGCACGTCCACCTCGCCTAGGTTGGCCTTTTTCAGGGCCAGGCCCTCCACGACGTCCAAAACCCCCAAATCTTTAGCCCCGGCCTCGACCAGGGCTCGGGCGCATTCCACCAAGCCGTGCCCGTAAGCGTCGCCTTTGACCACGGCCATGAGGGGTTTGAGGGGGTTTAGGCTCCGGATTCTTTGGTAGTTGGCCTTTAAAGCCCCCAGATCGATTTCCGCCTGGTTAAAAGTCAGTTCGTCCGGCATAGTCAACTTTCAGAAAGAATAGGAACTATTGGGCCTATTGGTCCAGGGATCGCGCGACAAGCACCCACTTATAAAATAACGTGTATTCGAAATTTAGGCAAGCCAAAAATGGACTTTGACTAAAAAATATTTTTTTCTACCAGATCTTTTACATTTAAAAAGGAAATCTTGGTATCAGACG
>JAITIH010000090.1 GCA_031279525.1 Deltaproteobacteria bacterium
AAAAATATTTTAATAATTTCAAGAGGTTATTTTTCTGGTTTTCATTTTCGGGACTTTTTGCGAAGCCATCGACAATCGACCGACCCAATAATAACCCCATTGCCGAAAAAATTCGAAAAAACCGTCCTAAGCCCTAAGGATTTCCCCAAAAATCGCCACCGCCCTAAGCGGCCAGGTCGCCTGGCTTTCGTGTCGCCTGGCTTTCGGGCCACAAGGCTTTCGGGTCGCCTAAGCGCCATCTCGCCTCTTTAGCCCGTCTCGCCCCGGCCGACATTTCGGGCCTTTTTAGACCCTATGGCCCCTGACCGCCTCTCCTCGGCCGCCTGTCCCCTTAGGGCCTTAGGAAAAAATTCGCCTGTGTCCAGGACTTAGAGCTTGACAATTCTCTTTCAATGTTTATATTAGCTTTTGCTTAGCAAACCAGGCCTTTGAGCGCTAATTTTTCGTCAAGCCTCAATTTACTGGAATTTAGCGTTGACGGCATATAAAAACTGTCAATTAATATCTTTAAGCCGACTTTCTAAGTTGGCTAGGCTTATTGAGCCAGGCTCCTAAGGGACCTTTGGCCAAATTATTTGCCCTTTTCGCGGAAAGGGAAAGGAGTGTCTCATGAATCTTCGTCCTTTGAATGATCGCATCCTGGTTAAGCGCCTGGAAGAGGAGGAAAAAACCAAGGGGGGCATCATCATCCCCGACACGGCCAAGGAAAAGCCCCAGCAAGGCAAGGTCATCGCCGTGGGCGAAGGCAAGCTGGTGGACAACGGGACCCGGGTCAAGGCCGGGGTCAAGGCCGGGGATCACATTCTTTTCGGCAAGTACTCCGGGACCGAGATTAAGCTGGACGGCGAGGAATACTTGATCATGCGGGACGACGACATTTTCGGGATCCTCGAGTAGCGAGGCTAGACTCGCTTAGGGCCTTTATGGGGCTTTTTTGACCCTGGCCCAGGCGGTCCGCGCCGGCTAAGGCCCGCGCCCAATAGCCCGCCCAATCGAACCCGCTAATTGGCCTTTCGCCGGCCCATTGGCCGAAAAACTTAACCAAAGCAACCATTTTTAGGAGGATTTCTAAATATGTCCGTAAAAGAGATCAAGTACAACGTTAAAGCCCGCGAATCCCTTATGCGGGGCGTGGACATTCTAGCCGACGCCGTCAAGGTGACCTTAGGCCCTAAGGGCCGCAACGTCATCTTGGACAAAAGCTTCGGCGCCCCCACCATCACCAAGGATGGGGTGACCGTGGCCAAAGAAATCGAGCTGGAGGACAAGTTCGAGAACATGGGGGCCCAGATGGTCAAGGAAGTGGCTTCCAAGACCTCGGATTTGGCCGGCGACGGCACCACCACGGCCACGGTCCTGGCCCAGGCCATTTACCGGGAAGGCCAGAAGCTGGTGGCCGCCGGGGTTAACCCCATGTCCTTAAAGCGCGGCATCGACGCGGCCGTGGAAGTGGCCACCGAAGAGCTCCGCAAGATGAGCAAGGCCACCAAGAACCAGAAAGAGATCGCCCAGGTCGGCACCATCTCCGCCAACAACGACCCCACCCTCGGCAACATCATCGCCGAGGCCATGGACGAGGTCGGCAAAGAGGGCGTCATCACGGTGGAAGAGGCCAAGAGCATGGAGACCACCTTGGAGGCGGTCGAGGGCATGCAGTTCGACCGCGGCTACCTGTCCCCCTATTTCGTGACCGATCCGGAGAAGATGGTCGTCCATCTGGAAGACGCCTATCTCCTCTTAGTCGAGAAGAAAATCAGCTCCATGAAGGACCTTTTACCCATCTTGGAGCAGATCGCCAAGCAAGGCAGGCCCCTTTTGATCGTGGCCGAGGACGTCGACGGCGAGGCTTTGGCCACCTTGGTGGTCAATAAGCTGCGTGGCACGCTCCACACCTGCGCGGTCAAGGCCCCGGGCTTCGGCGACCGCCGCAAGGCTATGCTGGAGGACATCGCCATCCTGACCGGCGGCAAGGTCATAAGCGAGGACTTGGGCATCAAGCTGGAGTCCATCACCTTGAAAGACCTAGGCCAGGCCAAGAAGATCAACGTGGACAAGGACAACACCACCATCGTTGACGGCGGCGGCCACAAGTCGGCCTTAGAGGGCCGGGTTAAGCAGATCCGGATGCAGATCGAGGAGAGCACCTCCGACTACGACCGGGAAAAGATGCAAGAGCGGCTAGCCAAACTCATCGGCGGCGTGGCCGTCATCAACGTGGGCGCGGCCACCGAGATCGAGATGAAGGAAAAGAAGGCCCGGGTGGAAGACGCCCTACACGCCACGCGCGCGGCCGTGGAAGAGGGCATCGTCCCCGGCGGCGGGGTGGCCCTGGTCCGCTGCGTCCCGGCCCTCCACAATGTCCACAACAAGGACGAGGAGTTCCAGCAAGGCGTTAACATCATCCGTCGGGCTTTAGAGGAGCCCCTTCGGCAGATCGCGGCCAACGCCGGCTACGAGGGTAGCGTGGTGGTCGAAAAGGTCCGCAACGAGGGCGGCAACGTAGGCTTTAACGCCGACTCCGGCAAGTACGAGGACCTCGTGGTCGCGGGCGTCATCGACCCGACCAAGGTCACCCGCCTGGCCTTACAGCACGCGGCCTCGGTCTCTTCCCTCCTTTTGACCACCGAGTGCATGATCGCCGATAAGAAGGAAGACAAGCCCCCGATGCCCATGGGCGGCGGCGGCCCCGGCGGCATGGGCGGCATGGGCGGCATGTACTAAGCCGTTCCCCTTACGCCTCGTCTTTTTGGCCCCTGGCTCGCCAGGGGCCTTTTAATTGCGAGCCTTTTTTTCCGCGCTATTTGCCGCGCCCTTTGGCTTTCCCTTTAATAATGGCGCCTAAAAAACCCGCCAGCCCGCCGCTTGTTTCGCTTTAGGTAAAGCCAAAGCTTAAGGTCCTTTTTGGCCATGGCCCGCGATTTGCCCGACCGCTCCCGGCTTTAGGCCCCCGGGGCTCGCCCCCTTTGGCCAGGCTCTCAGCGGCCTTGAGCGGATCGGACCGACTTTGATAGCTTTTTTAGTTTTAATTTACAGTAAACGTAAATTTTGACTATTTCTTTATAAAAAAATGGCCGCTTAGCCATCAAAGCTAAAAGAGATTTACGACTACAGCTTATGCGCGCCTTGACCATGTAGGCTAACTGGGAATTAGTTTTTACATTCTTAAGCCCTTCCATGCGGCCTGACCCCGCCTATAGACCCGACCTATAGCGCTTTATTGGGAATTAGCCAGTTTCGCGATAGCATGGCTTTATGGTAAACGAAAACGGAAAAATTTCACCCACCCTAACCTGGGTGAAGCTCTTGAAATCCTAAAATCTAAGATATATACTCTAGATGACTTTGGGTGAGCCAGTTCAGGAAATTTCGCTGGCCATGACGCTAGCGCTTTAACTGAAAGAGGTGAGCCTAAAGATGACGGAAAAATTGTGGGTGGTGAGGCCGGAGCCGAACTTCGTGAATCGTTTGCCCCATTTTCTGGAAAAGGGCATCGTGGCCATCGGTTGGCCCCAGGTCGGGGACCTGAGCTTAGCCCAGGGCAAGCAGCACCTGGCCACGCGCCTTTGTCAGGCCTACGTCCACTACTTAGGCGACAAAAAAGACGATCTGGCCATGGACGTGGGCGTCTTGGACCGATTCGTCAACCAGATAAAGCGCGGCGATTTCGTCCTTATCCCCCAAAACGGGGACGTTTTCGTGGGCGAGGTCACCGGCGACTACGTTTTCCGCCCGGAACTAGGGCACGACGGGCCCGAGGCTGGGTACCCACATTGGCGGACGGTCCGTTTTTTAAAGGACAAAAAGCCTTTTCTGCCCATTAGGTCCCTACCCTTAGGGGTGCGCCGGGCCATCGACTGCCGCTTGGCGGTCTTTTCCATTCACGCGGCGGCCATGGCTATGTGGTCCCTGATAAAACAGTAAGACGCGCCTCCGATCAATTTTAGCCTTTTAAAGGCTTTTTTCGCTTCAATCGACTGACGAGGCCATAAACCCGGGCCTTCTTCCCGGCCTTTGCGGGCCAACGAGGCCATAAGCTCGCCTTTTGGCCTGGCCAAAATAGCCCCTTTAAGCCTCGCCCGATTTTTCCTTAGCCCCCCAAAGGGCCAGCCAGAAACCTCTGGCCGCCCTCCCCCCTGGCCCCAAACGGGGCCAGTCAAAGCCAAAGGGCCGTCTTTTCCCCGGCTTTTGGCCTTAGGGCCTGGCCTTTAGGGCCAGGCGAGCCAAAGGCGTTAGCCCTTGGAGTCTTTCATTAACTGCTCAAAATCTCGAATGTTCTGTTCGCAATTAATCCTATACGTGCCTCCAGCCGGTTCCCTTAAGGCCGTCTGGCAATGGAAGATCGCCTGCCTCAGCTGGCCCACGTTGCCAAAGTATTTGGACAACAAGTAGTGGCCCTTGGCCGTTTCGCCGTTTTGCCCAAAAAACCGGCCGGCCAGTTCCTGGGCCTCGGGGTAGTCCTCCCCGGCCATGGCCACGGCCTCGTCGTAGAGCTTGCCCGCCTCCTTGCTCTTTTTGGTCAGCTCGTAAGCCCTAGCCAACCCCAAGGTGGACCCTAGCCCCTTGTCCTTGGCCCGGGCTTTTTCGTAGTAGCCGGCCGCCTCCTCGGCCTTTCGCCGCCGCAAAGCGACGTCTCCCATGTCGGCTAAGTACTCGGCGTTGTTGGGCGAAAGCTTAATGGCCTTTTCCATGAGCTCTTGGGCCTGGCTCAAGTTGAGCTCCCGGGCCGCGATCAAGGCTAGCCCGTGGATGGCCGAGGCGTCGTTGGGGTTGGCCTCCAGTCGCTTTTGGAAAACGCTCCGGGCCCGGCGGGTCTGGGCCGAGAGGGCCAAGACCCGGTCCTTGATGGCCGCGTAGACCGGGTCCGGCGCGGCCGGGGGCTTTTTGGCCTGATCGGCGAAGGTCGAGGCCATCCTGGCGGCCAAGCCCGGGTGGGTGCTTAGGTAGTTGGGGATTTCCGAGGAGAAGTGATAGCTGCGCTCGTTCATGATCTTAAAGGCCCCGAACATGTCTCTTGGGTTGTAGCCGGCCTTGATCATGTAGTCGCGGCCCTTGCGGTCGGCCTCGGCCTCGTCGGCCCTGGAGTTGGCCAGCATGGCCTGCATGGAGGCCCCGATCGAGCCTAACATGAGGGCCTGGCCCAAAGCCCCGGCGTTCTGGCCCCCGCCCCCGCCGGAAGCCAACAAGGCCCCGGCCAGGATCCCGGCCAAGGAGGCGATGGAGGCCTTCTTGCCCGCCTCCTGGCGCCTGGCGAAATGGCGGGAGGTGATGTGGGCCGTCTCGTGAGCCAGGATGGCGGCCAGCTGGCCCTCGTTTTCCAGGCTGTTAATGGTCTCGGTGTGCATGTAGATGTAGCCGCCGGGCACGGCGAAGGCGTTGAGGCCGTCGCTGCGGACGACGTAAAAATGAAAGGGAAAGCCCTGGGGGCCGGCCACCTTTAAGATCTTTTTAGAAATCTGGCGGACGTACTCGTCGACGATGGGGTCGTTAAACAGGACTCCCTGGGCCGCCAGCTGCCGGTGCACCTGGCGGCCCAACTCCAGCTCGTCTTTCTGGGACACGGCCAAAAGCGGCTCGGCCCAGGCGACCTGACAAAGCGCCAGGAGCAGGACTAAGCCCAGGCCGATAGCCCGCCGCGAAGGCCCATTGGTCATTTCGCCTCCCTATGGCGCTCCCTAAATAGACTTAAAAAGGCGCCAGGTGAAAGGTGGCAAGCGGGGCCTAGCCCAAAACTCGCCGCCCCGATGGGGATTAAGGGCCTCGCCTTTAAAGGCGGGGGCCCTTAGGCGCGAGGAGGGCCGGGCAAGAGACGACGCCCATGAACCGGAAACAGGCCCGGTTCCGGGAAAATCGGCCTTGATCCAGGAAAATTGAACCAAGATTCGAGAAATCTTGGCCGGATTCCCAAAAAAACGGCTTTCGACCAGCCTTCCAAGATTTAACCCCGGATTCACTGGAATCAACCCTAAAATCCGAGA
>JAITIH010000159.1 GCA_031279525.1 Deltaproteobacteria bacterium
CAATATTGTTCTGTCAGGCCCGTTGCCTCTTAAACTATATGAATACTGACTTCTGAACCCTCCCCCGGATTCGAGGACAGGGCTAACTTGAACGCCTGGCATTTCCCTTAAGTAGTCAATCGTGTTAGGGAGCGGTCTTTCCTCAATTTCTTTTTCCCCTATAACGCTGATCGACAGGGGAACCTCCGATAAATCTTTGAGCACCCTGGTGGAAGTGACCATAATTGGTTCTAGTTTCATAGAACCATCGCTATCTGGCTCCTGAGCGACAACTAAAGATGCGTTAAAAATTGGTGATGACAAGATAAAAGTAACTAATAGGACTGACTTAAGTCCATTTAAAAAGCTTAACGTATGTTTAATGATCATAATTACCTCCTTAATCGGGCTTTGACAGCCTTACTGGTAACTTTTGGCCACGGCGGCCATTCGCCCATAGACGGCAGGATCGCTGAATGGACTGGGCCGTTCAACGCCTTCTTCAAAGATGGAGACCTTCTTTGACCGCCTTAAGGCCAGCCTCGTCAATCCGCCTTAATATTTAAACTTGGGAATGGACGCCGGCGGCCCGGTCAGATAAATCTTGAGCGGTCCGCCGACGCCGGCTCCGACCGGGCACAGGCCGGGATCGCCAGCCCGGAGTCGCGACTTTGTAAGTCTCCTAACGAGAGTCTTGCCGCCAGCGGAGAGCCGAGACTGGCGCCCAAATAATCCCCGCGTCTCTAAAACGCGAGAGTCAAACTTAGGGATGGCTTAAAAGGCTTAAACCGTCCCGACGGCGAAAGCCACCGCCCACGCCGGCGCCGTTTCGGGCGGCGGCGCCGCGGCTCAACGCGGGTATCGGCCAAGCCCCCATGGGAAGGCCTAAAGGCTCGCCATCCACGGAAAACGCGTGATCTTCCCTTCGTTCGCCGGTAATGACCGAAACCGGCCGCGGCGTTTCAGTGAGGGGAGCCGCCGTCTTGTTTTCCAGCCAGGTCTCGCCGGTCGAGATATCCGGGGAGCCGGCGACGGAAACAGGGTCTGAGATCAGGTTCCCGGCCCTGAAAGCCCGGGAAGTTTGAGCCGCCGGGAGGGATCGCCGACGCGCCGGCCGACAATAACTGCGGCCATTAATCGCGCCGCTCTTCGGGCGAAAATCACGGTCCGGCGATTCACAAGCAAGATCTCTTAAACGACTTAAGCTTCGTCCGCGAAAATTAATTTAGCAAAAGGAAATGCCGCGTTGGTGAATCTACGGTTAAAAATTGTTGCGGAATTGTTAACGGCCAAATGAGCGTCGTTTTAAAGGATCTAAATCGTCATTCGGGCGGACGTGAACGGGGGGCGGATTTTTAGCCGCGAAAAGCGCGGCCGTTCGGTTGGAGCCGGCTGGGACAGCGATCGGAAGAAACCGAAAAAAAGCTCGGCGGGAACCGAGCTATTGATAATAAAACTCATTAATGTTAAAGTGAATTCGTCCGCCAAAAAAGATGGCCTCGCAAAAAGCCCGAAAAACTGAAAATCATATTTTAACATACTGAATTTATTAAATATTTTTCCTCAGATCCCTGAAAACAGGGGTTTTTGCGAGGGCGTCAAAAAAACGCGGATTTTTTCTGAACGTATATCTCCAGTAAATAAGTCGTTAAATTATTCTTTTATTTTTATGGACCTTATTCTTGTATATTAATATAAAGTTAATTAACTTTTTATTTTTTTATAAATACTTTTTTTTGTGCATGCTATGGAACGCTCAGTTTTAGTTATTGATGACGATATTATCCTTTGCGACGCTATTTCCGACTATCTTGAGCCTTATGGCTTCGCGATCAAAAGCCGTGGCGACGGCCGGGGCGGTCTGGAGGCGGCAAGCCGCGAAGATCTGGATCTGATCCTTCTGGACGTGATGTTGCCCGATGACCTGGACGGCCTTGAGGTTTTACGGATCATACGGGAAAGCAGCCAGGTCCCCGTAATAATGTTGACGGCCCGCGGCGACGAGATCGACCGGGTCCTGGGCCTGGAGCTTGGGGCCGACGACTATCTCACCAAACCGTTCAGCTTAAGGGAGCTTCTGGCCCGGGTCAAAGCCCTCTTAAGGCGCGGCTTGAGTCAGGGAGCCACGCGGGCCGAGCTAGGCGCTCCCGCGCCGCCGCCCCGGTCCGTGGTCAAAAGCGGGCCTTTTTCCCTTGACGCGGGCCTCCGCCGCCTGAGCGTGGGCCAAAACGAGATTTGGCTTTCGGCCACCCAAACTTCCATTCTTAAGGTGCTGATGGAAAACCCCTGGACGACTTTGCCTCGGGACTGGTTGATCCGGGCGGCCTTAGGCCAGGATCACAACATCGCCGACCGGGGAGTGGACGTGCACATGAGCCACATCCGCTCCATGCTCAAAAAATTGGCCCCGGAACTGTCCCCCATCCAAACTTTAAGGGGGGCCGGTTACACCTGGATTGGCGAATAATGAAGGTCGCGGCGCTCAAAAAATTTTTCGGAGGCTTCCACTTCCGGCTGTTTTTCTTCACCGTGGCCATGATTATCTTGGCCCAGGGAGTTTATGTCTTCATCATTCGCTTAAACTCCGGCGGCGACGCCGTTTTGCGCCTTAAGCTCCACAAGTACCTTACCGTCAACGTGAAAAAACCCTTAACCGGCCGGCTCCTCCAAGAGGCCGAACACATCATGGATTTCTATAACGGCTACGGGCCTCAACTGTGGTTCGAAAGTCCGGACGGAGCCGTCCTAGCCGGCTCCCCAGTGCCGGGTCTGCGCCCGACGGCGCGGGCCAAACTCGGCCAACCCCTGGAATTCCCCGACGGGACGCGGATCTGGCGGGGCCGGGCCGACTGGGAAACCGGTAAAAACTCGCCTTTGGAACTGATGGTTATGCCAGTGGAACTGGCCAGCGGCCGGGCCCTCATCTGTTACACCCACTGGAGCGGGAGTTTTCCTTACCACAGCCGGCACTTTTCTTTGGGGCTGACGGCCTTGATCGTCCTGGGCGGAGCTTTAACCTGGCTTTTGGCCAAGAACCTGGCGAATCCCCTAGCCCGGCTCCGCGAGGAAGTTCTGGCCCTGGACGGCGAGAGCCTGGGCCGGGGCGTGACTGTCCAGGGACCCCGCGAGGTGGCCGACGTGGCCAAATCGGTCAACGAACTCAGCAAGTCTTTAGAGAGGCGTGACCGGTGCCTCCGCGAACTCATGGTCGAGGTCTCCCACGATCTCCGCTCGCCCCTGACCCGCCTGGACTTCGCCTTCACTTTCATCGCCCAGGGCCTTGACTGGGCTAAAAAACAGCTGGCGGCCGCCGAAGCCAAAGGCTTCGCGCCTCTGGATCCGCCCCTAGATTTCGGGCCGGGCGACGAACGAAGTCCGATCAGAGCCTCAGCCGGCCCGGCCCGGTCTCTGACTGGGACTGGGGGCCGGCAAGGGCCAAAGCCGGACCCCCTGGAGCTGGGCCTTAAATATCTGGCCGTTTATCGGTGCGAAATAGCTAAAATGGACGAGCTCATCGGAGCGACTCTTCTGGCCAACCGCCTGGAGCTGGGGTACGCCTTAAAAACCCCGAGTCTGCTTAACTTCACCGAACTCTGTCGGGCCACGGCGGAACTATTTAAGCCTATCTTCTCTGTCAGAGAGATGGAATTCACCATTTCTCTTGAATCAAACATTGATATTTTCGGCGAAAAAATCTTAATCGAACGTCTTTTAAACAATATTCTTGACAACGCGGCCAAATATACCAGGCCTCGGGGCAAGATTCGCCTTTCAGTCGCCAAAAACCAGGACGAGGCCATTGACCTGGAATTGGTCAACAGCTGCGAACCCTTAGGCGAGCGGCGGTTAAACAAACTCTTTGACCCCTTTTACCAGGCCAGCGGCTCAAGCCAGGGCTGCGGTCTTGGCCTGAGCCTGGCCCGGCAAATAGTTGGAGTCCACGGCGGTCGCATCGCCGCCCACAGCGACGACAAGAGTTTTCGTCTTTCAATCGTCTGGCCGCCGTCTAACCGCCCGCTCTCCGTCGCCACTGGCTGAAACCCTCTTTTAAGCCACCCTCGCTCCCCGCTCCGGACCGGACCCCTTTTTTAAAAGGCAACCGTTCACGGACCATTGAGGGATCCAAAAAAGGTAAAAGTTAAAGACCCCAAGCCCGTCCCTTCAAACTCCCCACAAAACCCGTCCGATCCAGACGCGACCCACAGCGTCCACAAACGCCAGGGCTTTCACGCGCAACTGATGGAAACCTGCGCCAAGACTAAGGAAGGGAGCGAGGCCACGCCTCAGCTCATAACTTACGTCAATCTGGAGCCCGCCCATAATGGCGACGCCTACGCTGTGTTGCCCGTCATAGAGGGGGCGGCGGAATCTGGGTTCAAGCCCGAAGACGTTATCGCTGAGGCGTCTTACGGATCTGACGACAACGCGCAAAAGGCCAATGATCTTGGGGTCCAAGTCATTTCGCCCGCCGGCGGCAAAGATCCCGAGGCTGGCAAGATTAGGCGCGCCAGTTTCAAAAAATCGGAAGTATGGTAAAAGCTATGCGTGCCCCGCTGGGCAAACGTCTTGGCCTGTCAAAGAGTCCGCGACGGGTCTTGTCGTCGCCGCCTGTAATTTGGCTTTATGCGGAGTTTGCGCCGATAAAGATAAGCGTCCAGCTTATCAAAATGGACATAAAGCCGAGCTCAAGTTCAGTCCTAAAGAAGTGCGTCTATCCCAGCGTCGCGAGTTGGAAGGGACGGAGGAATTTAAAAAAACTTTCAATGCGCGCGCTGGCGTAGAGGCGACGAACGGTCGGCTGGCTAGACAAACAGGCTTGAGGCGCCTCCGGCGCCGAGGCCTGATAAAGGCGACATTGTCCGCGTTCTGCAAAGTTTTAGGAGTCAACTTTTGGAGAATTTTGTTTATATAACAAGTAAAATTAGCATATATAGATCAATAAACGTCATTATATAGAAAACTTTCGTAATTTTTTCTTTCCAAACCCCCCGGCAAAAAATTTCCCCCGTCTTTATTGACGATTCATTGCAATAAGAAAACTCTTTGAGGCTTGGACGCGTTGATCCCCTCGAATTTTCGAATTTTTTTAAGGGGGGTTTATAAGGGGGGTTTACTAGGGCGTCATTTAAGACGCCCAGGCCGGCCCTAAAGCCTCGTCAATTAAAGAATTAAAAGCTTGGCCTCGCCAAATAATTCACGGTTGTGCTATAATTGAAAAACAATGGTTGATTTTTAAGGATTTAAAATGGACCTTCAAGACTCCCCCTTGATTAAGCACTTGGACTTTTTCCTGGCCCACTTGCGGGTGGAAAGAAGCCTTTCGGGCCACACCTTAGAGGCCTATGGCCGGGCGGTTCGCGACCTTTTGGAGGATCTGGCCCAGCGAGGCTTTGGCCAGAGCCTAGGCGAGGTCAAAAGGGGCGACTTGATCGATCACCTGACCCGACTGGCCGAGGGGCGGGGCTTAAGCCCCAGGTCCGTTTGCCTTCGCCTAGCGGCCATCCGGGGCTTTTTTAAGTTTTTGGCCCAGGAAAGGGTCCTAGCCGACAACCCGGCCGCCAAAATCTCTAAACCCAAAAACCCCAAGACGCTGCCCAAGTCCCTAAGCGGCGAGGAGACGGCCGAGCTCGTGGCCTTCCCCAACGACAACGGCTTAAAGGGGCTCCGCGACCGGGCCATGCTGGAGCTTATGTACGCCGCGGGGCTACGGGTCTCCGAGCTTTTGAGCCTAACCTTAAGCCAGGTCAATCTCCCGGAAGCCTACGTCCGGGCTTTCGGCAAAGGCCAAAAAGAGCGGATCGTCCCCATTGGCCAGACGGCGGTCGAGCTGTTGGAGCGTTATTTGACTTTGGCCCGCCCACGTCTTATCCAACCCAAAAGCGGCTCGGTGGTCTTTCTGACCAAAAGGGGCCTTAAGATGTCCCGGCAATACTTCTGGCGCCTCGTTAAGGAGTTGGCCTTGACCGCTGGCCTTCCGCCCGTCTCGCCCCACGTCTTAAGGCACTCCTTCGCCACCCACTTAGTCGAGGGCGGGGCCGACTTAAGAGCCGTGCAGCTGATGCTAGGTCACGCCAACCTCTCCACCACCGAGGTTTACTTAAAAACGACCTCCAAAAGGCTTAGGAAGGTCCACGACGATTATCACCCGCGCTCCGGGGTCGAAAAACGCTAACTCTTATTGGCCTTTTTTTGGGCTTTAACCAAAAAATTCCCTAAATAGCCCGCTTTTTGGCCAAGACTAAGGCCCCCTGGCCGCGGCGCGGCTATCCCCCAAAGGGCTTTACGAGGATCGCATGACCAGTTCCGGCCTACCTGAGGGTCAAGGGCCCCAGGGGGCGATTAAAACCCTCATCACCACCCACTTAAACCCGGACTTCGACGGGGTGGCTTCCATGGTGGCGGCTAGCCGGCTCTACCCGGACGGGGTCCTGGTCTTTCCCGGCGGCCAGGAAAAAAGCATTCGCAATTATTTTATCCAGTCGCTCCTCTACCTCTTAAACGTGGTCCGGGCCAAGGACGTCGACCTAAAGGAGGTCGAGCTC
>JAITIH010000213.1 GCA_031279525.1 Deltaproteobacteria bacterium
CTCCAGATTCTGGGCCAGGCCCGAGGCGTTTTCCGTCCGCCGGTCCAAGGACAAGGCTTCCTCCAAAAGCTCTAAGGCCTTTGGCCGTTCACCTTGGCTCAAGGCCAAAGAGGCCTCCAAAGAGAGGGCGTCGGCCTTGGCTTGGGGCGGGGTCAAGGAGCTTTCGGCGGCGGCGAGAGCCTTAGCCGTTAAGGCCGCGAACTCGTCCGGGCGGTTTTGAGCCTTATATAGGCGGGCAAGGTTCGAGTAATAAATGGCTAGCCGGTTGGGCGGGGCGACCGCGGTGGCCTGGACCCAAAAATCCTCGGCGTCGCCATGCCGTTTGGCCTTAAAAGCCAAGGTCCCTAAGTTGCCTAGGATGCTGTCCAGCTCGGGGCGCGAAGGGAGGGTCAAGGTTAGCTCCAAGGCCTCGGAGAGTTTGGCGGCCGCCTCCTTTAGGCGGCCTTGGGCCAAAAGGGCGGCCCCTAGGGAGTTGTGGCCCATGACGATGAGGGGCGCGTCGTCGGCCAGGCGAGCGAAGGCTAGCCCCTCCTCAAAGAAGCGAGCCGCCTCCCGATGGCAGCCCCGTAGGTACCAGTGGTTCCCTTTGCTTAAGTTGTCCTTGGCCTGGTAGAGGTTAAAGGGGTCTTGCGGGGGTAGCGGCCCCCCGCAGCCGCTGAGGGACCCTAAGGCCAAGGCTAAACCCAAGGTCAAAGCCAATGCCGGGGTCAAGAGATGGGCCAGGCGCCTAGCTTTGGAGGCGGCTAAGGCCAGGTGGCTGGCCAGGACCTTGGCCAGTTGGGGCGATAGGGCTTTGGCCTTTTTAGTGGGCGGGGCCTTGGCGTTTTTAGGCGCCATGGCCGGGGCTTTTTTCGGCGGCCGGGCCAAAGTTGGCTTGGGGCGCTTGGCCCCTTTGGCCGCTAGATTGAGTTTGAGAGCCATTCATCGCTCCCGGGCCGGGCGGGTCAGGCTCTCCGGGGGCTGGTCGGGGCTTAGGTTCCCGCGGATCAGGAAGTTGCGCTTGACCGAGTCTAAGATCTGGTCGACCTCCCTTAAGCCTTCTCGGGCGCCCCGGGCCACTTCCGGGAAAGAGCGGGTGCCCGACTCCACCTGCCGCAGGATGGAGTCGATCTTGGCGGTGATGTTGGGGAGGTCCTTCTTAAGCCCTAGGGCGGTTCGATTTAGGCTCTCGCTGACGCCTCGTAGCTCCTTTAAGGCGGCCAACAGCTCGTCGTGGACCTCGGCCTTAATCACGAGGCCGCCCACGGTTCCCTCGCCGCCGGCGATGGCCCCGGTCGCTCGCTTTAAGTTGGCCATGGTCCCGAAGAACGAGCCCGTCGGGTCCTCCAGTTGGGTGGTGATGGAGGCGACGTTTTTCATGATGACGTCGAGCTGTCGCAGCTTTTCCTTGATTTGGATGGAGGCGAGCAGCTGGTCCACGGTCTGGGAGTCCTTGGCTGGGATCTGGCCGCCCGGGGGGATGGAGGGGCTTTGTGGGTCGCCGGGGACGATCTCGATGTACTCGCTGCCGATGATGGTCGGGCTATTGACGCTGGCTAGGCTGTCGCCCTTAAGGCGGGAGGAGAAGTCGGTGAGGATGGCCAGGTCGATCTTGACCATGTTGTCGTCGGTGATCTTAAGTTCGGAGACCCGGCCGATGTCCAGGCGCAGAAATTTGACCTTGACCCCGGGCAGGAGCCCATAGCCGCTTTTTAAGAGGATAAAGTAGTTTTGGTAGCTGGAAAGCCAGTCCCGCCCGGCCCCCACCAGGACCATGGCCACGGCGATGAAGCCAAAGCCGGCGAGCAGGGTCAGGCCGGCCGCTTTTTCCGACCGGGTGTAATTCATGGAGGCCTCTTTATCGGTTTGCCAGGCCTTGAGGCTGGCTATTTCAGGCTAACCCTTAAAACCAAAAAGGGCCGGGCGTCGATAGGCCAACCCTTTTTTGGCGGTTTTTTTTAGGCGGATCGCCTTTTAGCGGTCGTCTTTTATAGGCTTTCCTAAACCCGCCGCCCATTGGGAGAGGGCTTAGCTGGCCGAGGGAGACCAGAGGGTCAAGGTTTTGGCTTCCACCTCTGGCCGCCAGGTCCCCTGGCTGGGCTCGAAAATCAACACGGCGAGGTTTCGGGCCGCCTTTTGCTCCAACAAAGAGCTCCAGACGACGGGAAAGTCCCGCTCGAAGCGCCGTCGGGGCCGGTCGAGGATAAATAGGTCCGGCTTTTTGGCGACGTTTAAGGCGAAAAGGGCCAAGGGCAGTTTGTCCTCGGGCATTTTTTCGCCCAAAGTCTCGGCTTGGTTGGCCAGCCCCAGCTTTTCCAGCCACAGTCGCGATTCGTTCCTGGCCGTCTCGCGGTCGTGGCCCAAGGCGTACTCAAAGTAAAGGCCTAAGTTTTCCAAGAGGCTGCGGCCCGAGAAGAGGCGGCCGTTTTTGGGGACGTAGCCAAGCCGGCGGCTAAAGGCGCAGTTCTCCCACAGCTCGGTCGGCCCGGGCCTAAGGGCCCCAAACCAGCGGATCTCCCCCCAGCTGGGAGCGGCTTGGCCCAAGGCCAAGCTTAAAAAGGCCTGGCTCAAAAGGGGGTCTGGCTCGACCCACAGGGCCCATTCCCCTTGGGCCAGGGTGAGGCTAAGGGGCCGCGAGGACGGCCACAGGGGGCCTAGGCCCACCGCGTCGAAAGCCAGGGCGGGGGCGGGGTTAATCATAAAGGGCGGTGACCAGGACCACGCAGACGGTGGAGTGGATGAAGGTCTCGGCCACGGCCCAGCGGGCGCACTTAGGAATGGAGCGGATGTTGCCCTCCTCGATCAGCCAGCTGCGGTATAGGCAGAAGAAGTTGAGGCAGAAGCTGACCATGAGGCACTTGGCCCCGATCTTTAGGAACTTAAATTCCACGAAGTTAGCGTGGGCGCTGGTCAAAAAGTCGGACAAAGGCAGGCTAATGAAGGCCCAGATGCCTAAGTAAAGGCCGCATAGGGAGGCGACCCCTAAGGTCACGCAGAGGATGGGAAAGCTCACCACCCCGCTTAAGAGGCGCGGCCAGGCCAATAGGTGTTCCGGGGGGACGCCTAAGGAAATTAAGGTCGAGAACTCGCCTTGGCCTTTTCTTAAGGCTAGATCCACGGTCATGGGGACTCCGTGACCCATGGTGATGACCGTGGCGGCCAGGATTGGCGAGACTTCCTGCAATTGGATGGAAAAGGTGAGGGTGATGAGGCTCTCGGCCCCGCCGATGTTCTGTAAGACCCCAAACCAGATGGCGTCCCAGAGAAAGCCGACCAAAAAGCCCATGATGATCATGAGGAGTCCAGCCGTCTCAAACAGACGCCTGGTTTCCGAGAGAAATAGTCGCTTAGTCAGCTCGGAGCGGCCTTTCTGGAGGGCGTCCCCGGAAAGACCGACGAGAATGAG
>JAITIH010000265.1 GCA_031279525.1 Deltaproteobacteria bacterium
CCCGGCCCGGCGGCCGAGGAGCTGGCCCGGGCCGGGCGCCAGGCCCTCTTGGAAACCTTGGCCGAGACTAACGACGAGATCATGGAGGCCTACCTCTCCGACCGGGAGATCCCCATGCCCGTCTTAAAAAAAGCCATCCGCGAGGCCACCGTCAAGTCCCTACTCTCCCCGGTCTACGCCGGGGCCGCCCTCCGGAACAAAGGGGTGCAGCCCCTTTTGGACGGGGTGGTCGACTACCTGCCGGCCCCGGAGGATCTGCCGCCCTTGATCGCCCAAACCCCCAAAGGGGAGGCGATTTCCATCGCGCCTACGCTAAAAGGCCCGGCCGTGGCCCTGGTCTTTAAGATTCAGATGATGGGCCAGGGCCGCAAGCTCAATTTCGTCCGCCTTTACTCCGGGCTCATCAAAGAGGGCGACGAGGCCTTAAACGCCAGGACCGGCCAAAAGGACAAAATCAGCCGGATCTTTCGGATCAACGCCGGCAAAAGGGAGCGGGTCGCCGAGGCCCGCTTCGGGGACTTGGTCGGGGTGGCCGGCCTTAGGGCCATTACCGGGGACACCTTCTGCGACCCAAACAAACCCGTCCTTTTAGAGCGAATCGAGGCCGCCGACCCGGTCATCTCCGTGGCCGTGGAGCCGGAGACCTCGGCCGACCAGGGCCGCTTAATGGAAACTTTGGCCAAAATGGCCGAGGAAGACCCCACCTTTAAGATTAATGTCGACGAGGACACCGGCCAGACGGTCATCTCCGGCATGGGCGAGCTGCACTTAGAGGTCTTAACCCGCCGCTTAAGCCGAGAGTTCGGGCTGACCCCTCGGGTGGGCAAACCCCAGGTCGTCTACCGCGAGACCGTTAGCGGCCAGGGCCAGGGCGAAGGCCTTTTTAGCCGGCCCATCGGCGGGGCCCTCCAGACGGCCCGGGGCCTCGTGTCCGCCGCTCCTCGGCCCCGGGGGTCCGGGGCTAAGGCCGAGAGCCTTTTGGCCCCAAGCCCCGCCTTGACCGAAAGGCAGATCGCCCTGGGCCTAGAGGCCCTGACGGCCGCCTTAGGCTCTGGGCCCATCCAGGGCTATCCCCTTTTGGACTTGACCCTGACCCTTGTTAAGCTTGAGCCGGGCGAGGGCCTGACGGCCGAGGCCCCCAT
The DNA here is from genome assembly GCA_031279525.1 of Deltaproteobacteria bacterium. GTDB lineage: Bacteria > Desulfobacterota > Desulfarculia > Adiutricales > Adiutricaceae > JAIROO01. Next base: position 1,143 of record JAITIH010000265.1, read on the forward strand.
CAGGGTGGCCGTGGCCCAGGCCGCCCAAGAGGCCTTGCGCCAGGCCGGGCCCCTACTCTTAGAGCCCCTCATGCGCCTTGAGGTCACTAGCCCTGAGGAGTTCACCGGGGAAATCATTGGCGACTTGGCCGCCCGCCTAGGCCGGGTCGAGGACCTGGCCAGCGGCCCAGGCGGAGGCTTTCGGATCATTTCGGCCGTGGCCCCCTTAGCCGAGCTTTTTGGCTACTCCACGGCCATCCGCTCCCAGACCCAAGGCCGCGGCTCCTTTCTCATGCGCTTTGAGCGCTTCGACGCGGTGGAACGAAAAAAGTAGCCACTATCGCCCTCACTGGTAAATCCCCCGCCGGCGCCCTCTAGATTTACCCCTTTTGGTCGATTTCTTGACTCTTATTCTTAAGGCATTATAATTAGAAAATACGTGGGTTCCCAAAGCCGGGGGCCTATGGCGACGTCGTCGCTTCGCCTCGCTTTTGATTTTTAATTTTTTGTCGTATTATCAACCGATCAACATACAATCCAACGCATTTAGACTGTTATCCGTTTATACATTAATTTATATCTACTTTATAGTGTTTAGGATATATCATTATTATTTTCGCTTTATATTATCCTTAACCCGACAACGCGTTCTATAGAGATTGTCTAATGATCCGTAAGATCCCTACTAAAAGCCTGGAAATTGGCATGTTCGTCTCCGACGTGGGACGAGCTTGGTTTAACCATCCTTGGAAAACCAAGAGCAAATATATTTCCGACCGCAGCGAAATCGAGGAATTAGTCCAGTTCGGCATTGAAGAAGTCTACATTGACACGCAAAAGACCTTAAAGCCGGAACCCACCGGACAGCTCCCGGCCAAGGAGATGGCCTACCGGGCCAAAGAGGGGTCCTACCGGGTCCGGTCCCAGCCGGTCGAGCCGGCCAAACCCGATCCGGTCAGCGCTTTGGAGCTGGAGCTGCCAAAGGCGGCCAAGGCCTACAACCGGGCCTTGGACACCTCCAAGGCCATGGTCGCGGCCTGCCGCATGAACAAGCGCCTTGAAGTCAACGAGGTTCAGGAAAACGTCGACGAGCTGGTGGAAAGCGTCTCCCGCAACCAAGACGCCCTAACGGCCCTCATTAAGCTTAGGCGCTTCGACGACTACACCTACACCCACTCCTTAAACGTCTCGGTCCTGTCCATCGCCTCGGGCAAGGCTTTAGGCCTTTCCGACGACGAGCTCAAAATCTTGGGCCTGGGGACCATGTTCCACGACCTTGGCAAATGCCGGGTCCCGGCCTTCATCCTCAACAAGCCCGACAAGCTGACCGACGAGGAATTCGCCATCATGAAGAACCACGCCGCCTTGTCGGCGGAGATCCTCATCGAGCAGAACGTCCAGGTGGACGACCAGGTCATCAAGGTGGCCCGGCACCACCACGAGCGCATGGATGGCAGCGGCTACCCCGACCACCTAAAAGGCGGCGACATCCCCTACCTGGCCACGGTCTGCGGCCTCTCCGACGTTTACGACGCCTTAACCTCGGACCGGGTCTACCACAAGGGCATGCTGCCCCACGACGCCTTAAAGTTCATCTACGGCCTTAGGGGGACCCATTTCCAGCCCGAGTGGGTGGACCGCTTCGTCCAGTCGGTGGGCATCTACCCGCCCGGCTCGGTGGTCGAGCTCAACAACGGGCACCTGGCCGTGGTCATG
>JAITIH010000269.1 GCA_031279525.1 Deltaproteobacteria bacterium
CCGCCGCCGGTTGGCCCGACCAGGTGCCCGCCGCGGCCAAAAAAAACCGGGCCCTGGCCTTAAAGGGCCTAGACCAGGAGAAAAGGGCCAAATTTTTGCGTTCCCAGTACCCCCTAAAGCACCTGGCCCTCGTGGAAAACGCCCCTGACTCCCACGGCCGCCAGCGGCTTTTGACGGGCTCTTACGTCCGGGCCGTCTGGGCCGGCCCGGGCGTTTTGCCGGCTAATTCTTTCGTCTGGGCCCGCCTAAAGCCGCCCCCAGGGCCGGGCTTGCCCCCGGAGGCCTGGCCCTGGGAGGAAGGCGAGGCTAGCGCCGAAAAGGCGACTTAAAGCTGGCTATGGCCAAGGCGGGGTTAATCGAGATGGGGCAATGGCTTAAGCTAAACGGGGCGAGCGAAAAATGGCTGAGCTAAGCGTCTCAGAGCTAAGCGAGGTGGGGACGGACTCCCTTAAGGTCTCCCGGTTTTTAGCCGCCCAAGACCCCTTAGCTTTGCTGGCCCAAGAGCTAGGGGTAAAATTTCGGCTCTACCGCGACGAGTGGGAAAGAGCCAGAACTTTCCAAAGCCTACCGCCATTTCCCCTTCACGTCGACTACGAGATCCAGCTTAAATGCGACCTGCGTTGCCCCATATGTCCTAACGGCCTAGCCCAAAAGGGCCATAAAGGCCAAAAAGAGCCTTTGGCCCTAAAAAAGGACGCGGTTATCGCCTTATTAAAGGAGGGGACGGCCCAAGGCCAGCGCTCGATGGGCTTTGGGGGCTTGTGGGAGCCTTTGACTTACGCGGAATTGCCGGAAATCGTCGCGGTCGGCCGGGAGTTGGGGATCGTCGACGCCATGCTCAACACCAACGGCCAGCTTTTGGATAGGGCCAAAAGCCTAGAGCTCGTCAAAGCCGGCCTAACCCGACTCATGGTCAGCGTGGACGCGGCCACGGCCAAAACTTACGCCATTGCCCGGCCTGGAGGCGACTTTGGCCTATTGGAAAGCAATATTTTGGGGTTTTTGGCCGCCCGCGAGGAACTGGGGCGCAAATTGCCGATTTTGCGCCTAAGCTTTTGCGTCACTCGCTTAAACGAAGGGGAGCTTGGGAGGTTTTTAGCCAAGTGGGAAAAGAAAGTCGACTTTTTCTCGGTGCAAAGCTACGGCCGCTTCGACCCCAAAGCCCCAGCCCTTTTCCCGAAAAATGGCCCTTTTCCGGCCCCGGGCGGTCGCTGCGCCCAGCCCCAGAAAAGGCTTTTGGTCCGGCACGACGGGACGACGACCCCGTGTTGCGATCTTTCCGGGTTAAGCTTGACTTTGGGCGACGTCAAGACGGAAAGCTTAACCGAAATCTGGGCCGGGGCGAGGATCCAAAAAATCCGGGCGGCCCTGGCCGGGCCTAAGGCCAGCTGGCCAAAGGCCTGCCAGGCCTGCCAAGCCAAATATGGCTAAGGGCCTAGATAAAAGCCCGCCGGTTCATGGCCTCCTTAAGCGACCAGCGGTGCTCCATGGTGGCCAAGAACAGCTCTACGGGCCTTAGGCCCTGGGGCAGATAGTCTAGGTTCTCCTCTAAAATCTCTTCCTCGATAGCCTCTTCTTCAGCTTTCGCCGCTAAACGCCTAGCCAAAGCCAAAGGCTCCTCCAAGGGCCCGTTGATCGGGGGGACGGCCTCGGCCTCGGCCCTGGCTTCTTGCGGGGCCTCGGCCTTGGACAGGGCCTGGGGCGGGGGCACGACCTGGAGGGTCGGCTGGGCCTCTGGCCGAGCCGACCCCTCGGCCTCGGCCCTAGGCTCGGCCAAAGGGCTCAACTCTGGTTGAGCCTCAATCTTGTCCACCAGGACTATAAGGGGCTCGTCGTCCTGGGCCGGGGCCAAGGGCTTGGCGGCTAGGGAAATGGGAGCGGCCTCTAGGGCCTCCTCCAATCCCGAAAGGTCGCTTAGGGCGGAGTCGAGCGGGGCGGGGAGCTCTAAATCGAGCTCTTCTTTTAGCTCAAAGGCCATTGGGCCCGTGGTCATTGAGCCCGCGGCCAGGCTATAGGCCTTGGCGGCGGCCGAGGAGTCGGGGGTGGGTCTGGCCAGACCCGTCGGGCTAAAGGCCGACTCGGATGCGGCTAACTTTTGGGTGGCAAGGCCATAAGCCCCCGCTCCGACGGAAAGGGTCTTTTGGACGGCGGCGGCGGGGCTCGCGGGCGGCTCGGCCAGGGCGAAGGGGTAGGGGAGTCTATCGATCTCGCCTAAGGGGACGACGATAATGTCTTCCGGCTTAAGCTCAAAAAGCATAGGCTCGTCGTCTTTCTCGCCCCAAGGCCCGCCTTGGGCCAAGGCCTTGGGGTCGCCTTGGGAGTCGTCTCGTTGGTCGCCTGGTAAGTCGCCTGAATGGTCGCCAGTAGGGGCGGGCGGCGGGGCCAGCCGGTTCTTAACCAGGGTCGCCCAGGCGGAAAGGCGGGCAGTGGCCGCGGCCGTGTGGAGGTCGTCGAACAGGGAGGGCTCGGGAGCCGGCTCGGGCTTAGGCTTCTCAAGGTACTGACTCAGCTCCAGGGCCAAAGAGTCCTCTTTGGCCGCCTCGTCGCCCTCGGCCAAAAAATCCTCCGAATCTAGGCTTGATTCGGGCGTTTCGGCGGTTGCGCCCAAAATTAGGGTCAGGTCGTTTTCTACGTCGTCGCCGTTTTCGCTGGCCACGGCCACGGCGGAAAAGCCACGCGGCTGGCCCAGGCGGGGGGAGTCGACGTCAGGGCCTTCGGCCGCGGCGAAGGCAATTTCCTCGGCCCCGGCGGGCTCGCTAGGAACCGCCTCGGCTTTAGCGGCCGCGTTAGGGCCGTTCGCGGCTATGGCTAGGTCGATCTCGTTAATTATATAGTTAGCCGTGGCTTCGAGCGGTTGGCTTCGCTCGCTCGGCCAAGGGGCCGCGGGTGGCTCGGCCGCGACTAAGGAGCCGGTCGACTCGGCCGCGGTTAAGGCGGGGCTCCCTAGCCCGTCGCCCT
>JAITIH010000286.1 GCA_031279525.1 Deltaproteobacteria bacterium
AGAAAGGCCCAGCTTAAGCCGGTCAGCTCTAAAACGAACGACAAAATCCCGGTGAGCCAGCCCCCGTCCCCTTCGGGGCTGGCCAGGATCTGTTCCACTTTTTTCCAGAGACTGGGAAAGTCCCCACTCGTTGCGGTCAAGCGGGCCTCCTACGGCAAAGCCGGTCGAGCCAGGCCGCCTAACTAGGGCCAGGGCGGCTGGGCGAGGATCAGGCCGCGCCGGATTTGGCGGCCGAGTCCTCTTTGGCGGATTTAGCCGGGACGGGCCCTTCCTCGGGCGGGGCCTCCACCAGGGGCGGGGCCACCTCGTCGCCTTCCCGGACCACCCGGACCCTAATGGCCCCCAGTACTTCCGGATGAAGCCGGATGGTCACCTCGTAGTCGCCTATGGCTTTTATGGGCTCGGATAAGCGCAGCTTCTTACGGTCGAGTTCTAAGCCCTTGGCCGCGGCGGCCTCCACCAGGTCCTGGGCGGTCACGGCCCCGTAGAGCTTGCCTTTTTCGCCCGACTTTCTAGCCAGAACCAAAAGGACCTCGGCGATCCGGTCGCGTTGGGCCAGGGCGTTTTCCTTTAAGGTCTTGGCCCGGGACTCGAACTCGGCCCTTTTCTTGGCCAAGGCCGTCAGGTTGCCCTTGTTGGCCATGAGGGCGACCCCGGTCGGGAGCAGAAAGTTCCTGGCGTAGCCTGGGGCCACGTTTAAGACCTGCCCGGCGAGGCCTAAGTTTTCCACGTCTTTGGTCAGTATTATTTCCATCGTCGCGACCGCCTTTAGTACTGGGCCGACGGGACCATGGCCGTGTAGGGCAGAAGGGCCATGTAGCGGGCCCTTAGGACGGTCTTGGTCAATAGCCTTTGGTGCTTGGCGCAGTTGCCGCTGATCCGCCGGGGCACGATCTTGCCGCGCTCGGTCACGAAGACCCGCAAGGTCTTAACGTCTTTGTAATCGACGGACTTTATGTGATCGGCGCAGAAGCGGCAAACTTTCCGGCGGTGGAAGGATTTTTTCTTGGCCCGGCCGCGACGGTTGCGGTCGTCGCTGGGCCCGCTATGGTCGTAAGCCATGATCAGGTCTCCTAGCTATTGGGGGTCTCGGGCTCAGGGGGCTGGTCCTCGACGAAGTCGGGATTGGAGTCGGACGCGTCGGCCACGTCGGCCATATACTCTTTCAGAACGTCGGGGGCGGGCCCGGCGGGGGCCTTCTCGCCTTCCTTCTTCTGGGCTTCCTTGGCCAACTGGGCCACGGTTTCCTCGTAACGCCGGTCGTCGAAATCTTTCTCCAAAACCAGGGTCAGAAACTTGAAAACCTGCTCGTCGATCTTGAGGTTGCGTTCCAGTTCCGAGGCCAGGGCCGGTAGGCCCTGGTAATCGTACAGGAAGTAATTGCCGTAGATTTCTTTTTTTACCGGGTAGGCCAGACGGCGGCGGCCCCAGTCCTCAAACCGGACGATCTGGCCCTGGCCATTGGCCAGAATGCCGTCGATCTTGGCTTTAAAGGAGCTTAGCTCGGGTTTTCCGAGGTTGGGCGACGTCAAAATAAGGGTTTCGTACCTTCGGGCTCGCATCCAAAAACACCTCTTGGGCAATCGGCCCCATGACCCAAATGGCGAAAACGCCCAAAAAGGGCCCTTAGGGGCGAGGTTAAAGAGCCGGCGCGGGGCCGGCGCTATTTTAAACGGCCATTATATTGACGGTTCGGCCAAAAAGTCAATAGCCAACTTGATCGATTGGTCGATTTTTTAGGCCATCGACGGCCCTAAGGGTCTCTAGGCCGCGGGGCCGGGCCTTAGCCTTTAGCCGCGAGCCAAAAGCGACCAAAAGCGGCCGAAAGCGGGCCGAAAGGGGCCAGCGGGCTGAACCGCGAAAGCGGGCCGAAAAGGGCCAGCGGGCTGAACCGCGAAAGCGGGCCGAAAAGAAGTTTTAGGGCCTTAAGCCCTAAAGGTCTAAGGCGGTCGGCGGAAATTGGCAGTCTTAGGCCAGGGAAGGCGGCGGGCCTAAAGGCCCCCTCGCCAAAAGGAAGGCCCTTCGCCAAAGGGAAGGCCCCTCGCCAAAAGGAAGGCCCCTCGGCAAAAGAAAGGCCCCTCGCCAAAAGGAAGGTCCCACGACAAGGTGAAGGCCCCTCGCCAAAAGGAAGGCTCGCGGCGAGGGGAGCCATTTAAGGGGGGCTTTTCATTTAGGGCTCTTAAGGCGAAAAAACGTTTTGCCATAGGGTAAAAGGGCGGCGTTTATCCTTTCGGCGTTTTTTTGGTTTTGAGCCAATGGCTTTTTAATTTTGGCGAAGTTTTTTGGTTTTTTGGCTAAGGCCTTTTTTGGCTTCGTTAACTAACTGATTTTTATGGAAATTTTTTAAGGCCACCCAAAAAATTGACCATAAACTTAGGACGTCGTCTGGAGCGGCCCGAGGGAGCCGGGTAGATCCCGTTAGCCCGTCTAAAAGTCGCGACGGCGCGCGATTTGAGGATCGCTAACGTCGGCCCTATCCATAATATATAGAGGCGGGAAAAAACTCCAAGAGCCAAAGGCCGCCCTTAGCCGCGGCGATCAAGCCTAGAAAGCTAAGGGCTGGTGGTATAATTTTGGTGAGGACGTGAGAAATTCGTTATTCACCGCATAGCTAAAAATAATGAAAAAAGACTATATAAAGATAGTTTAGGCTCGTTTTATAGATCTAAGACCAAGTCTAGCTTTTCTGGAAGCCAGGCCGGGCGAGCTTGACTTTTATCGCGTCAATGGCGCGTTGACATTTTATAGATTTTTAGTTTAAAATAACGAGTATGATGCATAGGAACCGAAAAATCCGCTTTCGGAAGAAAAAATCTCCTAAAGGTTGGGTATTTCCGTTGATCCCGGTCGCGTTCTTGGTGGGCGGAATTTTTATGCTTTTTCGGTCGGCGGGGCCAGAGCTAGCCGGCGGGCGAGTCGCGCCGACCGCCCAGGCGATCGCCTCCGAGGCGGCCATCGACGAATCCCCAGTGGCTTTGGCCTCGGTCCGCCCGATCCTGGAAAGGACCTTAGGCCTGTGGGCCCAGGCCCTGTCCAGCGGCGACTACTCCCGTTTTTACGAGACCCTTTCGGCGGGGTGGCGCGAAAAGGACGACGTCGCGGGGTTGGCCCAGGCTTATCAACCCCTTTACCCTTACCGGAATTTGTTGGAGTATTTCCCACGGCGGGGCAAGCTGGTCGTCTTGGAGTCCCGGCCCTTGGCCGAGGCCGCCGCGGACAAGGCCTCCTTAGCGGCCATCCGGGACACCTTAGGGCCAGAGACGCCCTGGCTGGCCCGGGGCGAGTGGCGCACGGGCCGCTCGGCCTTAGCCTTTAACCTTAACCTGGTCTGGGAGACCGGCGAGTGGCGTTTGGCCGGCTTGCGAGTGGAAGTCTACAAGACCGACCTTAGGAACAATAAGTGAGCTTCGCGACCGAAAGCCCCGAAAGCCCCGAAAGCCCT
>JAITIH010000058.1 GCA_031279525.1 Deltaproteobacteria bacterium
AAAAAACGAAAAAAGTCAGGCTTTTTCAAGATTGCCCTTGAAAAAGCCTGACGAAAGAAGGGCCCGAGCCGGCGATAAGGCGCTTTTGGGACCCGACCGCCGGGTTTTTCGTTTTTCCTTACGGCCCTTAATCGAGCTTTTCGGTCATTACGTCCTCAGGGAGCGTGAAGCCCGTGTTCAGGACTTCCCGCCAGGTGATGAGGTTTTTATAAAATCTCGACTCGCTAGCCACTTCCACGTCGTAAAGGCTGTTTTCCGAGGTTGAGGACCGAACCAGGACTTTGCCGTCCAGGTTAATGAAGACGGCCCCGGTGGGCTGGCCGAACCCAGTCGATATCCCGCCGGAGACCAACCCCGGCCCGTTCGACCCGGATCGAGGCTTGAACGAGGAGATTAAATGCGGGGCCGGCAGGCCAGTGAAGGAATCCAAGAGGTACATGTAGCCCTTGCCAAAGTCGCCGCAGGATTGGGCGCTTAAATCGTAGGTGGTAAAGCCCAAGATGGATTTTTCCGTGCCGACGTTGGTAATTTGGGGCTGGGTGATGACAATCTCCGGGCCCTGATGGCCGTCCAAAATTAAACTCATGTTCAGTTTTCGCTTGTAACCGTTGAAGTTGGGACCCCTTAAGGCGTTAAAGACGTTCTTGTAGGGGATGAGGGCCCCGGAAGGCCAATTCAAACCAGGGACGGAAGTATAGCCCACGACCATGCCGTTTTTGTAAACCTCGTATTTGGAGACGTCGAGCAGTTTGTTCGTCCCTTGGGTGGCGAAGGTCATAAGGCCGTTTTTCAGCTCTTCTTTTATCCCGTATAGGTAGTGCTCGTGGTTTTCCAGACATTGGACGGTGTAGTTCCTAGAGCATGGGCTCATGTCCCCAAGGCCCCACAGGCGGCCAGTGCCGAAGACGACCCAGACGTTGCCGTAAGAGTCCCTAACCGAGTTGACCGACGCGGACACCGGCCGGTCGACCGAGGCCAAAAGCCTCAACCGCCACTGGACGACCTGGAGCGGCTCGCCTTTCTCGTCGACCATCTGGAGGCGATAAACCCCGCCTTTGTCTATGCCCTGCTTGTCCCGGCTAACCGTGAAACCGTAGTAGACGGCCTCGTCGTTCCAGACCCCGGCTTTATTTTTTTTAAGGGGCAAAGGCATGTAGGGGTCGTTTAAGAAGCTGTTTTTTTCCGTGACTCTAAAGTTAATGTAGTTCGCGGGGGCGGCTAGCTTGCCGGTGGCCGCCTCTAAGACGATAAGGCGGGCTTTTTGGTCGCTGTTGCCTTCGTAGGGCGAAAAATTGCCAAAGGTCATTTGCCCAGAAACTGGATCCAAGTGGTCCATGGCCGGGCCGCTGGCGACGATCGCGTACCATTTCCCGCCGCTGGTCACCACCGCCGGCAAGCCCACGGAAAGGCCCATTTCCTCTGAGCCGTACCGCCACAGAACCTTGGGCGGGACTTTGGGGTTCGGATCGGTCACGTCCAGGGCGAAGACCTCCGAGTAGAAAAATTTCGGGTTTTTGGGGGTTGAGTCGGGCGCCTCGATGGGCCGGCCGCCCAGCCTCATTCCGCAAACCAAAATGGTCCGCCACTGGCCGTCGATTTTAACGTCGGCCACCACTGGTTTAAGGTCCACGTAATAAGCGTGAAAGTACCCAGGATCGGCCAGCCACTGCAGATGCGGCAAGGCCGCCCAGGGAATGAGGGCCCACAGTTCGGCCCCCAAGTCGTGGCCGCCGGGGTCGTAAGAGACCGTCCCCTCGGCCGCGGAGGTCCTATAGCCTAAGTTTATGGCCCTTAAAAACCCGTCGTTGCTCCCGACGTAGGCCACCTGCCGGCGGCTGGCCTTCGCGACTTTATAGGCCGCGTAGCTCGCGTCGCCGTAAAGATGCTCGTAATTGAAGGCCGGCTGCCCGACGACGACTGGCTTGGAGTTAATCGTGTCCCCCATCCGCCAAACTATCTTAGTGGCCTCGCCGTCCCAGGGGTTGTCCACGACGCGGCTCCGCCAATTAGGAATCTCTTCCCCGCGGATGAAGCGGATGAGCTGACTAGCCGTCTCCTCGACGCTGGGCTTTGTGGCCGACCCGGGCCTTGAGTTCAAAAAGTTCACGGTGTTGTCGTGGACCATGACGTTTTTGAGCCTGGCCACGGTGGCCGCGTCGTCGACAAAAGGCGTGGCTTTTGCGTTATTGTCCGGATCCACGTAATAAATATTGCGGACCGAGGGGTCTTTAAGCTCGGATAGCCACCGACCGGCGTCCCAAACCGGTCTTAGGCCGTGAATGGATTTGACGCGATTGGCGCCGACGGCCACGGGAGTCAGCTCGCCATCGCCTTTTTCGTCGGCGCAGATGGCGATCTGCTTGCCCGGCGAGAAGCATTTGGGCTTGTTGACCGGCGGGCTCCTTAAGCTATTGAAGGCGACCACGTAGTCGCCGGTCCCCTGGCCGCTGGAGCTTTTGAGGTCCAGTCGATGGTTTTGGTTGGTGTCTTCCCTAAGGTTCCCAAATTTATCAACGAAAAAGCCGTAAACCGTCCCGACCCAATTGACGGAGACTAGGCGGTTTTTCGAGCCGGTGTATCTGGGGTAAAAAGCCGTTTGGACGGAAAGCCCGCCCCCCAAAATCGTGTTGACGCTGGTCGCCGTCGAGGAGGCCGCGGAAATGGACTGGGAAATGTCCTGAAAGGCCGCCTCCAGCTTATTGGGCAACTCGCTGATGTTATTGGACTGAAAATAATTTCGCGGTAGGCCGTCTTTGCCTTCCCACTCGCCGACGTCCGGCGCGCCGTTGTTGTTACCGTCGATAAAGCCGCCGTATTTGGCGGCCAAATACACCGGGTTAGGCAAGTACTCGCCCGTCGCCTTGTGGTCGGGGTTGAACTCAAAAGTCCGAATGGTCGCGAACTTCGGGTTTTCGGCTTTGTTCCAGCCAGGGCACTCCCCGGAGGCCTTGCGGCACTGCGTCCCCTCGTCGACGAAGGCTCTTTTGCCGTAACCGGACGGCCAATCGCAGGTCGGCGGAGTGGCGTAAGTGGCTATCCCGCCGCAGTGGCCCAAATCCATGTAAGTCCCATCGTGGGTCGTGCCGTTAATGCTGTAGCCTAAAGCCATTTTCTCGCTGGTGGAATTGTTCATTTTCCACATTTTGATGGATAGGCCAGCCACCTCAGAATAATCGATGGCGAATGGATTTTTGCCCTGCTCGCGGAACTTGCTATAGATTTTACCGGTTTTTTTAAGGGCCCCAGAGGATCGGTTAACTTTTTTGAAATCGAGCTTTTCCGGATCGGCGTTGGGACTTGAGGTCGTCAATAGGTCGATGGTGTATTCTATCATGACGTCCATGTCCCAGTCGGTCCTCGGCCAGACGCCGAAATCCGGGTTATAGCCCTGGGCGGAGTCTTCGTAATTGACCTTAATTTTGACGTGATATGGCATGCCGTTCCGATCGACCCACCACTCAAGGATGTAGTAATTAAGAAACGACAGAATTCGGCCTTTGGTGTTCTTGGCGCTGGTGTTGCTCATGGAGGCCGGCAGGATGGAGATTTTCCCCAACTCGGACCCATCTCTACCTTTAAGCTTAAACTCCAAGGACGGAAAGGCCGCGCTCATGGTCACCGTATAAAGATCCAAAGGCGACTCGCGGCCGCCCAGCCCAAAATTATGGGTTCGCGCGAAATAGGCCACCGCCGCCGCGCTATAGGTGCCCTCGTACGACGTCCGGTAAGGGCAGATACCGTTAACGTTCTCTAAGGAGATGATAGACTTGGGCTTGCACTCATCCAATCTGCCACTGGCGAAGAAAAATAGCCGGCCGTCGTTGAAGCCCTCAAGATCGGTTATTCGACTTAAATAGCGCCTCAAGTCGAATTGCTTTAAGTTTTTGGCGTCGGACGGGCCAATGCCGCTTAAGGCGCTCATCCGTAAGTCGTTGGCCGCGTTTACCCCGTTGTCGCCGTCGTACTCGCTGTCGACCTCGGAAATTAAAAGGATGATTGGCTTGCCGCAGGCTTCCCCGGAAAGCCGAGGCGTTTTATCCCAATTTTTAAAATAGGAGGCTATGCCGCTTGGGTTGTAGTTAACTTCCCGATTGGGCAAAAAATCCGGCGTGGGACGCATGGGCGGGCCCGTTTTAGGCTGGGCCACCCTGGCCATATACCTTACTCCTTCGAAGAGCATCTCGCCGATGGGGTTACCCCAACTGGAGGAGTTATTGTACGCCTGAAGGCCCGTCCCCTCGTTGCCGCCGCCAATCCGGAAAGAGTTGATGGTCCAGATGAGGCCTCCTTTCTTTAACTGCCCGAAATTTTCCATGTCCACCGACTCTTTGATGTGGTCGATATGGTTGCGGAGCACGCCGCCTTTAATGCGAGTCTCCTCGTGGTAGCTGCCGGAGATTAGGCCAAAATACATATCCCCGCTTTCGCCGTTTTTCTGGAGAAGTCCCACTGGCTTGAGATTGCCTCTGGGGTACATCCGACAGTCCTCGCCCTCGCCCACGTTCCCTTGGTCGCAGACTTTAATCTTAAGGCCATAGGCTCTTAGATTGCCTTGATTGGCTAGACGATTGGAGGAAGGGTTCGGTCCATCCTGAAGAACCCAGTCGAAATAACGGCCGTCGTCGCCGGTAATCTGGGTGGCCCTGCCAAAGGACTTTCGGTCGGCGTTCAGATAGTACTCGAAAACTTGATATGTGCCCCAGCCTCCGGTGTTTCTAACTCGGGCGAAAAAATGAGCCTTTTTCCCGGTCGGCTTGGGGAAGGGGGTAAATTTTGAGATATCGTAATACTGGGTCATGGGAGTCTCTTTCTCCCAGCGTTCATCTGATAAGACGTCGGTTCCCCAGGAATTGGCGTCCCTAGGGACGAGGGAAGGCTCAAGCCAGGTTTCCTTCTCCGTGTCTTTATACCGAAAGCCGCCGTACAAAATCTTCCTAATGACGTCCATCCGGCTGGTGACCAGGTAATTGAGCCAATTGCCGCTAAAATAGCCGCCTTGACTCGCGTGGCTGCGTTGGCAGATTCCCGATTTGGAGCGAGCCGCCGGGACCAGGTCGCTGCCTAAGTTTCTCGTCCGAATCCAGTTAAGCGCCACTTGGGGCTCGTCTTCCATGGTCGGGCCAGACCTCACGAAATAACCTTTGGCGTCGCCGTAGCGATCGACCCGGCCCTCGTATCTGTAACAGGACAAAGAGTCGAAATACCCGTAGTAGTCGACTTTGGGGTTAAAGCCAGTGTCGATCCGGTCGTCCCCGTCCATGTCCATGAGTTCGTTATAGGCCTGCTGAAACATCTTCATGTCCTTGGACAAAACCAAAAGGACGTAAGGGATGGCCCGAAACGACGACATGGAGGGAGCCGCCTGGTAAAGGGCCTTATCGGGCGAGGCGGCCAAGGCCGCCTTAGCCGCCAAAAGGAAAATCAGGCTCAAAATCGTCAAATTAAAAGAACGAGCGAAAAATTTCAACTTTAGTCTCCAAATCACATAAGGCTATGCTTTATATATTAAATTTAATATATAGCTTTAAAATAACTTATAAATATTTATAACAGATAAATTAAAATATAATAATAAATGATTATCGGACGATTCCCAGCCTAAAGCCGTCGATTGAGGCCCAAATGGCCGGGGCCGACGGGGCGCGATCGCCCAGTTCGGCCTTGGCCAGGCCTTTGACCGTTAACGGGCGAGGGCGTTTACATCAATTCGCGCGTGATGCAGGTAATCACCGAACGGGGCGAGTTAAAGTCGCCGGGGTCAAGGCCGCTTGAGACGGTGCCAGTCACGGTCAGGATCAAGTCGACTGGGACGTTGCCGCCGCCAACTGGGTCGTAGCGATCGGCCGCGGCCAGGGAATACCCGACTGGCACGGCCGAGGCGTCTAAGCTGATCGCGGCCTTGGCCACGACCTTACCATTGGCTTTGAAGGTTAGATGGGGCTTTTCGGCCGAGGAGTTTTTGATCATAGACGACTCAAGGTACCTTTTTCCAAACTCAAATGGCTCAGATTCGTCGATTAAGGTCTCCAGGTTAAACCTTTTATGGTTGATTTCCAGGGCCAAAGGCCGAGTCGGCCCAGCGCCGGCGGCCAGGCTAACCAAGTCCTGGGGACTTCCCAATTGGGGGTGAAGAAGGAAGCGACCCAATAAGGCGGCTAGCTTCACGGACGAGTCCGTGGCGTTAAAGGCCTCCTGGCTCCGGCGGTAATTGCCGCTCACCGCCAACTCCGCCTTCATGGAGGCTATGATGACCGCCCCCATTAGCCCTATCAAAAGCGATATAACGATGACGAAAACTAAAATCATGCCCTCTTTGGCCTGGGGGCCCTTAGAAGGGCCGAGGCCTACGGGCCGCCTTTGACCAATGGCGCGCGCGCGATTCATGTCTAACCTTTAAGAATACGTCGAGGCGGTCATGATCGCCTCCCGTAAAATCTCGTGAGGCCCGCCAACGTCCCGCCAGGAGACGACGACTTCGACGTGGCAGCTGAAGGCCGTGGGGTTGCCGGCGAAAAAGGTGACTTTGCGGTTAAACCCTTGGCCAGAGCAGCCTTGGCCTAAGCAAGGCAAGCCTAGTTTATCCAGATTCCGACTCTCATAGGCGTTAAGGCTCGACAACTCGTTCATGGAAAGGGTCTTTAGCTTTTCCAGCTCGGACTCCGCTAAGAAGGTCGCCACCGTCAAGTTGTCGGACATAACCTTGATTTTTAGGACGGCCATCTGCATGGTGGCGGCCGCGAAACAGCCGAAAGTAATCAACAGGACCGCGACGATTGACTCTATTAGGGTAAATCCTTCTTTAAAGCCTCGCGGGCGCTTTAAAATTTCGCTCACTTTATCCTCGTCGTCTTCCGTTTTGAAAAAAAACGCTTAGAGCTTTAGGTTAAGGGGCCGAAAGCCCCGGCGCCTAAAGTTAGGGCCTTAGCGTTAGCTCGCTAAGGGCTAAAGGTTTAGGGGGACGCGAGTCTTTCGCGCTTAGACTCGATCCGGCCAGTGTCCGGGTCGACGGTGAGGAGCCAGCCAGTGGCCCCTTTCCCGCTTTGGGCCCCGTGGTATAGAAAGACCGACATGGGCTTTGGGTCGGAAAACACCTGGCCGGCGGGCATGAAAATCGACCAAAAGACGCCCGGAAAGTTCTTTTTCCCGTCGTGGGCGGCGGTGGCCGGCTTTTTGACGATTTTTAGCTCGCGATCCAAAACCCGGCGCTCGTTGGGGATTCGCGCCCAGTCGGCGACTTCGAAATCCTTAAAGACCGCGGACTGAACGTCCACGAAACAGGCTTTAAGGGCGTTGGCCGCGGCGCAATTGACGACGACCCGCATTGGCCTATTTTGCCTAATCGCCCGGGCCCTGGCCTTCTCTAAAGCCGACTCTAAAAGGTTGGCCCCGTTCTTGGCCATAATGGTCGGTTTATACGCGCGCATAAGCGGGTATGAAATAGCCGCTAAAATTGCAATAATTAATATAACAACCATTAATTCAAATGTTGTAAATCCATTTATATTATGTTTATTGTTTATTTTAAACTTATGATTTTTCATAATTTCTTAATTGTAATGTCGTGATTAGAGAATTATACGTAAACATTTCTCTTTTAGCCCCTCGCTTCCGGTTAAAAAAACTTGGCCTTACGGACGACTCGCGGCCCACCCGACGCGCGGAGCGGCCCGTCAGCCCTAAGATTATGGCTTTAGGGTCGGAATGGTTAAGCCTAGAGGACCCGATTGAGGGATCTAGGTAAATGGCGTTTTGATCGATTTTTTCGTTTTCGAAAAAATAATAAAGCTCTAAATCCTCAATGTGATCGGCCACCGGCTTGGACTCGACTAGGCTTTGCCCGCCTTGGGCGAATTTTTGGTCGTGGTTGACGGCCAATAGGCGATGCGTGGCCTCGTCGACGTAATAGGTGACGAACGACACGTTTTTAAGGTTGAAAATCGCGGCCCCTTGGGCCTCAAAGCCAGGCGGGACGACGGATGGGCTAGTGAACCGGCCACCTAAGCTTATGGCAAGCCCGACCGCCTGGTCGTCTTGGACGTAGATTTTCTCGGCCTCGAAAAGGACCGCGCCGTTATCCTTAACCATGGCCAATATGTCCCCGTCGGCCAGGGCCGCCTTGTCCACTCCCTTACTAAAAGTCAAGCTCTCGTCGCTTAAGCTCCCGACCTCTCCCGTCTGGCCGCTGAACTCCGGCTCGCCCCTTAGGATGGTGACGACGTCGGGATCGTTGGCCCCGCCGTCCTCGCCAAAAAGGGCCCTGGCCCCTTTATTCGCCTTATCGTCGCAGTAATGGAACCACCCCTCGCTCGTGGCCTCGACCGGCTCGCCGCACTTTCTATTGGGGGCGAACGGCGCGTAGACTTGGACCTTTTTGACGCCCGGGCCTAAAACGTAAAGGCCGCTGCCGGCCATCCTTAAATCCCTGGAGAGATAATACAAGGCCATCCGCAAATTTTGCTGTGATCTTAATTCGTCGTCGTTTTGGAGGTAATATTTACCGTTTAAGCTATATATAGAAAAGGCCACGGTCGAGACG
>JAITIH010000107.1 GCA_031279525.1 Deltaproteobacteria bacterium
TCCCGCAAAATCTTCTGAATTCGGCCGGTTTGCTCCAAGATGGCCCCTAGGTACTCCCGCCTTTCGCCCTCGCCCTCGGCCCCGTCGGAGAGGATCTGGGCGTAGCCGGAGATGGCCGAGAGGGGATTGCCGATCTCGTGGGCCACCCCGGCGGCCAAAAGGCCGATGGAGGCCAGTTTTTCCGAATGCAGAAGCTGCCTTTCCAATTGTCGCCTTTCGGTCAGGTCGCTGACCATCAGCATGAACGACGAGCTGTCTGGGCTTTGGGCGCCCACGGCCAAAGTGCCGGCGGCTTTGGAGGTGGAGATGAGAATGGCCCTCCGGTCGCCTTGGGCGTTTAGGAGCCTCGCCTCCAGGATGCGGTCGACCGGCGGCGGCTGACCTGGGGCCCAGTCGGCCAGTTCCGGGGCCTCCTCCAATAAAAGCCGAAACTCCCGGCCCGCCAGCTCCTCTCGGCCGTAGCCCCACTGCCCGGCCTTGCGGTTGGCGTAGGCGATAAGGCCCCGCTCGTCTAAGATTAATATGGCGTCGTTGGCCGTCTCTAAGAGCCGCTCCAAGTAGTCGGAGGTTTTGCGGGCCATTTTTTCCGAGGCCACGAGTTTTTGGTTGGCGCGAGAGAGGTCGTCGAACAGGAGGACGTTAGAGAGGGCCGCGCTGGCCTGGTCGGCCATGATTGAGAGCATGCGCTCGTTTTCCGGGGTGAAGGCCTGCCCGGCCGGGCGGGAGAGAGCTAATAAGCCTAAAGGGCGGTTGTGGACCGCCAAGGGCACCAAAGCCAGGGCTCTGGGGCCTTCTTGGGCCGAGCCTAAAGGGTCGAGCGTGGCTACGGCCTCTTCTAGGCCCTGGACCTTGGCCGGCTCGCCGGCCGCCTGGCCCAAGGCCAGGCCGGCCTCGCCTAAGCCCCCTTGGCCCTGGCTCGGCCAGGGGCGGTCGTTTTCCGGGTAAAAGACGAACTCCTCGCGATCCGAAAAATAGGCGGCCCGCAAAAACAAGCCCGCCTCGGCCGGATCGTTGACCAGAAGGCTTAAGCGGTCGACCTCCACCTCGTGGGCCACCACGGCCATAAGAGCCTGGGCCAAGGCCTCGACGGTCAGGGCCGTCCTTAGGGCGTCCCCGACCCGGCGGACCAAAGAGAGCTCTTCTAGCTTCTGGTCGTAGCGCTCGTAAATCTCGGTCAGAGTGCTTTTGTAGATGTCGAGTTTAGCCTGGAGCTCCGCGAACTGGCTTTTGTCTACGCCCATGGGAGCCCCCCTCCCGAGATAAGGCCGACCGGCCCGGGTCGCAAAGGCCGCCGAGCCTTAGCCATTATACCCAAAAAATCCCCAAATGCCCTAAGGCCAGGGCCGCTTTTTTCTAAGGCTAAGGCCAAGGGGTCAAAAATAACGATGAAGGACGATAGTCTCCTCCCTTTCCGCCCCGACTGAGATCAAGGCGGCGGGCAGGCCAATTAACTCCTCCATAAGATCGAGGTAAGCTCGGGCCCCTTTGGGCAGATCCTCGAGCCGGCGGGCCTGGCCAACGTCCCCCTCAAACCCGGGGGAGGTTCGGTAGACCGGCCGGCAGCGGCTCAACTCGGCCAGCTCGGCCGGCAGAAAGTCGATCCGCTCGCCGTCAAGCTCGTAGTGGCTGGCGATTTTTAGTTCGCCTAGGCCGCTTAGGACATCCAGCTTAGTGACGGCCATCTGGCCCACCCCGCAAAGGGCCGCGGCCGCTTTGACCACGACCGCGTCCAGCCAGCCGCAGCGGCGGGGCCGGCCGGTGGTGGTCCCGAACTCGTGGCCCTTTTCCCGGATTTCATCCCCGGCCGCGTCGATCAGCTCCGTGGGGAACGGTCCTTCCCCCACCCGGCTGACGTAGGCTTTGACCAGCCCTAGGACGTTCTCTAGGGCTTTGGGGGGCAGCCCGGTTCCCACGGACACGGCCCCGGTCGTGGGATTGGAGCTGGTCACGTAGGGGTAGGTCCCGTGGTCGATGTCCAGCTGGACCCCCTGAGCCCCCTCAAAAAGGACGTTTTTCCCTTGGGCCTGGGCGTCTTGAAGCAGACGGGCGGTGTCGACCACGTAGGGCAAGATCCGCTCCCGCCAGCTTAAGGCCCTTTTGAGGACGTCCTCGGCCTTTAAGGTCGGGACCCCGTAAAGCCCCTCAAACAGACAGTTTTTTTCCCGCAAAGCCACGGCGATCCGCTTGGCTAAGACCTCCGGCGAGCGCAGATCCCCTAGCCTTAAGCCCGTCCGGGCCGCCTTGTCCTCGTAGGCCGGCCCAATGCCCCGGCCGGTCGTGCCCAGTTTCTGGCCGCTAGGGTCGTTTTCCCGGGCCGCGTCCAAAAGGCGGTGGTAGGGCATGATCATGTGGGCCTTTTCCGAGATCTTAAGGCTCTCGGGGCCAATGGCCACCCCGCGCGCGCTTAAGCCCATGATCTCCCGGATCAGGTCCTCTGGGTCCACCACCACGCCCGAGGCCACGACCGAGACTTTGCCTGGCCTTAAGACGCCCGAGGGGATCGTGTGGAGGGCGTAAGACTGGCCGTCTATCACTAAGGTGTGGCCAGCGTTGTTGCCGCCCTGAAATCGGACTATCAGGTCGGCGCCCTCGCCCAAGAGGTCCACCACCTTGCCCTTACCCTCGTCGCCCCACTGGGTCCCGATTATCGCCAGGTTGGTCATAAAAAGCCTTTAAACCCCCAAAAATCTAGGATCGCTTTCCCCAAGGCCGCCTTGGGAAAAATCGGCCCGCGAATTTAAATATACTAAAGAGCCAGGATTAAAGCAAAAATAAGTCCAAATTTTCCTTAAATGGGGCCGCCGACCGCCTCCCTCGCCCAAATCCCTCCCGCCTTCGGGTGGCCGGAAGGCCGCCTAAGGCCGCTTATGGCCAAAGGCTAAGCCTTCGCTGGCCTTATTTCGCCGTTGGCCCGAAAAAAAGCGTCATTTAATCTTTATGCATTAATACGTAGGAATTTTAGGCTATTGAAAACAAATCTTATATAGTTATTGTTTAATTTTTTAGTCTTTCGTTTTCCGCCAAACCGGCGAGAGCCGGCCTCGATCCTTAACTTCGCCGGGCGCAAGCCCTTTTCGCGAAGGCTTTCCCTTAGGCGGCGGCGGGGCTCGGCCCCTTTGGCCCAGGCTTAAAACCTAAAGGCCCGCGCTCGTCGAAAGCCACCCTCTTCATTGCCAGGGCCCCTCGCCATTTTTGGCCCTGGGCCAGGCCAGGAAAGGCCCGGCCATCTTAGATCTTCATTAATCTCGCGAGACTAAGGGCTTTAAAAGGAAAGCCGACCCGCCTCTGGCCGCCCTCGCCCTAAACCCCGCCCTTTGAACCGACGACGGGCGGAGGCGACTTAAATGGATTTATTGCGTAAAAAAATTCTCTCAATTAAATCTTGACTATGTCAATTCTGACATATGCGCTTTTTCGGTCTTAATCCTCTAACGATTGGAGAAGCTTAATGAAAAAAAATTATTGGCGGCGTTATTGGCCCAGGCCTAGCCTCGCCCGCCTGGGCCCAGGAAACCATTAAGACGTCAACCACCGCCAGCGCCTTGGACTCCGGCCCACTGGACGTTTTGCCGCCGGAATTCAAGAAAGACTCCGGGATTGAGGTTCAGGCCCTGGCCAAGGGCACTGGGGCGGCCATCCGCGACGGGGTCGACGGGAACGTCGACGTCATCTTCGTCCACGACCCCGAAAGGGAGGAAAAATTCGTGGCCGACGGTTACGGGACCGAGCGTTTTAAAGTCATGCGCAACGATTTCGTCATCGTAGGCGACCATTCGGATCCGGCTAAAATCTCTGGCCTTAAGTCCGCGACCGAGGCTTTTAAGAAAGTCGCCGACCAAAAGGCGGAATTCATCTCCCGCGGGGACGACAGCGGCGCCCACGCCAGGGAAGTGGCCATCTGGGCCAAAACCGGCCTTCCCATGAAAGACAAAGCCCCGGAGGGGGCCTGGCGCCTTAGCGTCGGCCAGGGCATGGGCAAGACCTTGATCATGGCCGCGGAAAAAAAGGCTTACGCCTTGGCCGACCGGGGGACCTACGTCGCCCAGAAGTTTGGGGCTAATACGCCCACTTCCCTTGAGATCCTGGTCCAAGGCGATCCGGAGCTCTTTAACCCCTACGGGGTCATTCCGGTTAACCCGGCGAAACGCCCCCAGGCTAAGATAGAGGCCGCGAAGAAATTCGCCGAATGGCCGGTCTCCGAAAGGGGCCAGAAGGTCATCGCCAACTACAAGCTAAACGGCCAGCAGGTGTTTTACCCGGACGCCATACCTGCGGCCAAGTGACTTCGCCTATGGCTTTAAGGGCCGCCCTTAATGGGCGGCCCTCGCCAAAAATCCTCTAGCCGAGGCGAGACATGGGAATATTCTGGGAGAGCCTTAAAGAGGCCCTTTATCTTCTTTTAAGTGGGGACCGGCAAGTCTGGGGGATCGCCTTTCTTTCCTTAAGCTGCGCCTTTTGGGCCACCTTGGCGGCCTCGGCCATTGGGCTTCCGGCGGCCTTTCTCCTCCGCTACCGCGAGTTTCGCCTTAAAAACTTCGTCATCCTCATTTTAAACACCCTCCAATCCGTGCCCACGGTGGCGGTGGGCTTATTTTTGTACGTCTTCATCTCTCGGCGAGGGATCTTTGGGCCGCTCGACCTTCTGTGCTCGCCCAAGGCCATTTCCTTAGGCCAGTTTTTCCTAATCTTGCCCTTGTTAGTCATGTTCGCCTTAGCCGCCATCAATCGCTTAGACGAGCGCTACCGCCAGACCGACCTGACTTTGGGGGCCAGTCCCTGGCAAGCCGCCTTGGCGGTTTGTCGGGAGGCCCGCTTCGCCCTGGTGGCCGCCCTTTGCGCCTCTTTCGGCCGGGGCGTGGCCGAGGTGGGGGTCAGCATGATGCTGGGCGGAAACATCAAGGGCTTTACCCGCGCCATGACCACGGCCATGGCCTTGGAAAACGACAAAGGCGAGTTCGCCATGGCCCTGTCTTTAGGCCTGGTCTTACTTTTAGTCAGTTTCGCCTTGAATTTCGCCTTAAACTTTTTCCAAGACCATAAAGGGCCCAACTCATGACGGCCGACCCGACGAATGGCCTTTCGCCCGACCTAGCTATAGGCCCGGCGACCGATTCGACCCCGGAATTGTACCGCTTAGAAGGGCTAGCCAAAACTTACGGCGAAAGGACGGTCTTAGACGCCGACCGCCTGATTTTGGCCCAAGGGGCCACCTATTGCCTTTTGGGCCACAACGGCGGCGGCAAAACCACTTTGCTGAAAATTCTGGCTTTTTTGGAGGCGCCTTCCCAAGGGAAGATGTATTTTAAGGGCCAGCTCGTCACCCCCAAAAATCTCGTCGCCAATCGAGCCCAGGCCGTCTGGGCCCCTCAGTTCCCGGTCATGTTCACCGGCTCCCTTCTCTATAACGCGGAGTACCCCTTAAAAGTCAAAGGGGTGAGCCCGGCCCAAAAGCGGCGACGGGCCTATGAGCTTTTGGACCTAGTGGGCCTGACCCACTTAGCCCAGGCCCCGGCTCCGCGCCTTTCCGGCGGCGAGGCCCAAAGGGCTAGCTTAGCCCGGGCTTTGGCCACTGGGGCCGAGGCTCTCCTCTTGGACGAGCCCTCGGCCAACGTGGACGCCAAGGCCCGGGAAGGCCTAATCAAACTCCTGGAAAACCTGGCCAAAGACCAGCGGCTGACCCTAATCGTGGCCACCCACGACCAAGAAATCGAGGATAGGCTTGGCGAGCGAAGCGTCAGGCTTGAGCGGGGCCAAATACTGGAGAAAAGCGAAGGCCGAGCTCTAGGGGGGACCCTTTCGGCCAATGGCCATGAAATTCTTTTGGCCGTCGCCGCCCCTGGGCTGGAGCCTTTAAACGGCTCCTTTCGCGTCCTGGCCCTGGCCGAGGGCCAAAACTGCGCCCGCTTGACCCTCATCGACGGCGAGCGCCGAAAAATCACGGTCAAGCTCAAAGACGAGGCCAGCCTTAGCCTGGCCAGAGGCGAATTGACTTTGTCCAAGAGCCTAACCGTTAGGCGAGGTTAAGCGGGCCCTTTGGCCCTTGGCCCCCAAAGGGCTTAAGTTTAAACCAGCCTTCTTTCGCGGCCGCGTTTTTTGGGGGGCCAACGCCATAGAGTGGCTTTACGCTTTTAGGCGACTAACGCTTTTTTGGCTAAACCTTTTCTTTTGACGACGCCCACTCTTATAGCGAAGCCATCTTTTTTGGCTAAACCCTTTCTTTTGACGAAGCCCACTCTTATAGCGAAGCCATCTTTTTTAGCGGCCCCAAGGGCTTTGGCCTTCGCGATTTTTGGAAATAACGATCGGAAAATTCCCTCTAGCGCCTATGGGCCTATTTCGCTATCGAAGGCCACCGGGCGAAAAAGGTCTTTTTGGCCTAAAAGCTAAGCCCATTGGCCGGAAAAATCCGGGTTTATTGGGGAAGGCCAGGCCTGAAGAGACCAAATGCCCCCGCCTTAGCCGGACAATCTCCATTTTCTCGGGAACTGGGCCTTTAGGGGGCGAACTTAAGCGCGCGTGGATTTAGTCAAGAAAATAGAGGCGTTAGGGGAGAAAGGCGGCCCATTTCGGGCGAGCCACAAAGCCAAGTCGTTTTCCGGTGGGCCTTAGGCGTTTAAAGAAGGCCCGGCGGTGGGTCCTTAGGGCCTTAAAGCCCCAAGTTTTTACGATTTCCTAAATTACCGGTCCCGCCCGCCCTCGCCGCCGCCTAAGAGCCGGAGCCAGTCCAAGGCCTCTTCCGGGGTCCCGACGACCCCTAAATCGTGAGCTCTGACCAGGTTTTTTAAGATGCGCCCCACGTCGGGCCCTGGGCTGATTTGTAACGCGGCGATGATATCCTGGCCCCCCAATAAAGGCTTGCGCGGCGCCCTGGCCCCGCCCACCGGGGCCAGATAATCCTCAA
>JAITIH010000144.1 GCA_031279525.1 Deltaproteobacteria bacterium
AGCATTGTTTCTTAGTATAGATCAGTTTGATTTTCGCCCTAAGGCCGAACCCTGAATTCAGAAAAAAAGCCGGCTAATCCGGCTGTTTTTCTTTCGGCGCGCAAGGGCCGTCTTGGTCACTGGGCCAAGGCGATCACCGAGTCTCCGGGTTTTACCTCGCCCTCGGCTAAGACTTTGGCGAAAATGCCCTCTCGGGGCATGATGCAGTCCCCGACCCGATCGTAGATCTGACAGCGGCTGTGGCATTCTTTGCCGATCTGGGTCACCTCCAAGAGGGCCTGGCCGATGGCTAGGCGAGTCCCCACCGGGAGCTGACGCAAGTCCAGGCCTCCCACCAGAATGTTCTCCCCAAAGGCCCCATGGCCGACCATGGCCCCTTTTTGGTTGAACTCCTCGACCTTGCCGTAGGACAATAAGCTGACCTGGCGGTGCCAGTTTCCGGCGTGGGCGTCGTTTTCCAGACCGTGGTCGACCTTAAGCCGGACGCTGCTCACGGCTTTTTTGGGGGTTCCTTTGGCCTCGCTTAAACAGATGGCCACTATCGTTCCTTCCATGGGGCTCCTCTTGGCGGCTGGCCACCGGCCAGCCTTGGTCTAAAAGGCCTATAAAATCCTGGGGCGCTCGTTTCCAGGCAAAAAGGCCAGTTTTTTGGCGATAGCCAAGGGGCCTAATTTTTAGGCCGTTTTTGGCTTAGCTTTTTTGGGGCTGGCTTTTTAGCCAGTCGTTTTAGCCCCTTAAGCCCGCGGCCTTTTTGGCTTCCCAAAGGCTTTTTGGTTTTTTGGGGGCAAAGCCCCTGCTTTCAGGGCGTTTTTTTAGGGTTTTTCCAAAGGCTTTACGGGGATTTTAAGGCTTTTACGCTTTTGGCTGGCCCCTATTTAAGTCTCGAAAGGCGCGTCTTTTAGGCGCGAAGTGAGCCTAAGAGCTCTAGGCTAACCGCCTATCCGGCTCATGGGTCGCTCCTCGCCCAGGCCGTCGTCTTGGGCGAAGAGATGCCCGGCCGGCTTGTCCCGAACCGCGGCCACGACGACTTCGGCCATGGCCGCCTCGTCGTCCAGGGGCAGGGGCAAGCCCCGGTCCATGTGGAGGCAGGTCTTGAAATAGCCGTCGGCCGTGACCCTTACCCGGTTGCAGCGCTCGCAAAAGCAGGATTTGACCGCGCTAATGAACCCGATTTTCCCAATAAAGCCCGGTAAAGCGTAATAGGCGGCCGGGCCGTTGCCGAACTGGCGGCTGACCGGCCGAAGGGGCCCAACGGCCTCGGCCAAGGCCGCCATGAGGACGGCCGGGTCTAGGCCCGTTTGGCCCTTGCCCAGGCCAATGGGCATCAGCTCAATGAAGCGGACGTGCAGGTCGTGGCTTTTGGCGAGGTTGGCTAAGGCCAAAAGGTCGGGGATGGGGGAGTCGGCCGTGGGCACGCAGTTGACTTTGACGGCCAAAGAACCCAGGCTTAAGGCTTGGTCCAGGCCGGTCAGGACCCGATGAAGGTAGTCGCGGCGGGTGATCGAAAGGAAGCGAGCCGGGTCCAAGGTGTCCAAGCTGACGTTCACGGCGTCAAGGCCGGCCTCGGCCAGCTCCTTGGCCATCCGGGCCAGCCTTAGGCCGTTGGTGGTCAGGGTGACGTTGCCCACGTTGGGGGCCTTTTTGGCCAGGCGGACGACCTCGGCCGCCTCGGGGTGGACCAACGGCTCGCCGCCGGTTATCTTGACCTTCTTGACCCCCAAGGAGCCCATGACCTTTAAGACCCGCTCGATCCGGGGCAGCGACAGGACGCTGACCGGGTCGCCGCCTTCCTCCTCGGGCATGCAATAAACGCAGCGCAGGTTGCAGCGGTCGGTGATGGCCAGGCGCAGATAGTCCATGACTCGGCCAAAGGAATCGGTTAAATTTTTGGCGCTCATGGCCCGCTCGCGCATTCCGGCCGCTTAAAATCGCCGGAACGGCCGCCCGACTTTTCGGTCAGATAAATGGGGCCGATAACCATGCCCTTGTCTAGGGCCTTACACATGTCGTAAATGGCCAAAAGGGCCGTCGAGACTCCGGTTAGGGCCTCCATCTCCACCCCGGTCTGGCCTTGGCTGGCCACGCGGCAGAGGGCTAGGACCTTCGACTGGGCCTCGTCCAACTCGAAGTCGATCGAGCACTTGACTATGGCCACCTGGTGGCAGAGGGGGATCAGCTCGGCGGTCTTTTTAGCCCCCATGATGCCGGCCACCCTGGCCACCCCTAAGACGTCGCCTTTTTTCAGGCTCTGCTGGGCGATGGCCGCCAGGACCTCGGGGCCGACCTTAATTTCCCCCCTGGCCTCGGCCACGCGGTGGGTGACGGGCTTATCCCCGACGTCCACCATGATGGCCTGGCCTTGGGCGTCGAGATGGGTAAAAGGTCGTCCAGCCATAGGAGCTCCGATAAGCTTGAAGATGGCCTAAGTAGGCCAAATCTTACCACGCCTGGGCCAAGAAGACAAAAAGGCCTCCGATTCGAGGGCGCCAAAGGGGTGGTTATTTTAGTATAGCCCATTTTACCCCATTAGGGGCGGCCGGGCAAATGGGGACCCCAAAATAATTCCCCTGACCGGAAACTTAGGCTCTTTTAGCTTTGGCCGCGGAGGGCCAGGGCGGGGGGTGGGGGAGAGGCGAATGGCCCCTATAGTCGAGCTGGCGGTTTTTTCGGAAGGCCTTAGGCGGGCTTTAATAAGGTCGGCTAAGGGGGCCGGCTCCCTTACGGGAAGTAGCCTAAGGCCTGGGCTTCCTTTGGGTGGTTTAAGTTTCGGAAAAGCCCCTCCGGCAGCTCCTCGGGGCTTAAGTCCAAATAAGAGACCTTAAGGCTAGGGAAACTGTCCCTGATGGCCCGGCGGCCGGCCGCGAGGCTCAGGCCAAAGCTAGTCGCGCAGCCCTGGCCGTAGAAGGCGTAAAGGGGCTCGATGGTCCCCCCGTGGCGGGGAAGGGCCGCGTCGGCCCGGTCTTTTTCCATAAGGCCCTTTAAGCGCTTTATGACCCCTAAGTCCAGGGTCGGCTGGTCCCCGGCCAAGACGAAAAAAGTTTGGTCAGGCCTGGCCAATAGGGCCGTGAGAATGGCCCCGAGCGGGCCGGTTTGGGGAAAGAGATCGGCCTCGACTGGGTAAGCCAGCTCCGGGCAATCGGCGAACTTGTCCGGCCGGTCGGCCAGAAGGCGCACCTCCCCAAACCAAATGGCCAGTTTTTCGGCTAAGCTGGCCAGCAAAAGCTTGCCCGTCGAATCCCTTAAAAAAGCTTTGTCCACCCCCATTCTGCGACTAAGCCCACCGCAGAGGATGGCCGCGGCCTCTTGAGGAAACTCTTTCATCGGGCGCTCATCGGGCTTTCGCCGGCCTTAGGCGGGCTTTAGGCCAGGCCAATCCGGATCCTTTGGGGAGCCGGATTGGCCCTTAGCTTGGGCCTCGGCGGCGGGGTTAAGGGCCCCTAAGGCCTCTAGGGCCTCCGGCTCTTGGGGGTCAGAGCCCTCGCCCGGCGGGCTGGGCTGGCCGTCGGCCGGAAAGGAGGCGGGGCCGGGGCTGGCCTGGGCCGCGGCCGGCTCGGCTCCGAGGCCCATGGGGTCGGCGGCGGCCTCGGCGGCCCGGCCGGCTTCGCCGGCCGGGGGACTTTCCGGCTCGTAGCCCTCTGAGGCGACCGGCTTAGGCAGCAAGACGAGGCTTAGCTCGTATAAAAGGCATAAGGTCACGGCCAAAAAGCACTGGCTGACGGCGTCCGGGGGGGTCAGGATGGCCCCGACGACGAAAAACCCGACGATGGCGTAGGGCCGGTATTTTTTAAGGGTCTTTGCGTCGATTAGACCCAGTTTTCCTAAAAACATGAGCGCCAAGGGCAGCTGGAAGGCCAGGGCGAAGACCAAGACCAGGCCCATGGCCAAGGACAGGTACTGGGGCCCGGCCAAGAGGGGCTGGATGTGGGGGGAGCTAAAACCTAAGAAAAAGCGAAAGGCGATGGGCCAGACCAAAAAGTAAGCGAACGAGACCCCTAAAAGGAGCAGGAAGAGGGCGAAGCCAGCTAAAAAAGGGACTTTTTTCTTTTCCGCGGGCAATAAACCTGGGGCCAAAAAGGCCCACAGCTGATAGAGGGTCACGGGCGAGGAGGCCAAAAGGCCGGCCCAGAGGCTGATTTTAAGGTTTAGGGTAAAGGCGTCGGCCAAACCAAAGAACTTTAGGCTTTCCCCTGGGGGCAGAAACTTTAAGACCGGGGCCAGGAGAAAGTCTAAAATCCGGCCGGCCAGCGGCCAGGCCCCCAAAGTGGCCAGGGCCACGGCTAAGGCGGCCAATAAGAGCCTGGACCTTAACTCCCTTAGGTGGCCTAGTAAGCTATCGGCTTTAGCGGCTTTGGGCATGGCTCGCGGCCTCGACGAAAGCCTGAAACAAGTCCAGCTGGCGGGGGTCGGACCGGATCAAGAGCTCTGGGTGCCACTGGACCCCCACCACGAAAAGCGGCCCTTGGCGCTCTATGGCCTCCACCGTCCCGTCCTCGGCCACGGCCGTGACGGTCAGCTCCTCGGGGATCCAGCGGGCCGCTTGGTGGTGGAGGCTATTGACCATCAGATAGTCCCCGCGAAATACGTCCTTAAGCCGGCCCTCGCTTAGGCGGGCCTTGTGGCTGGGCCAGCGGGGGTCCAGGTTCTGGTAGTGGGCGACCCGCCTTAAGGGGTCGGTGCCCAACAAGGAGACGTCCTGCCACAGGTCGCCGCCAAAGGCCACGTTTAAGAGCTGAAGGCCCCGGCACAGGCCCAAAACGGGCTTTTGGCGGTCCACGGCCAGGCGAGCCAGCTTAATCTCGAAGCGGTCCCGGCTGGGGCACATGGGCCAGGTCTCCTTAAGGCCCGCCCAAGGCTCTTGGCCGTAGAAGGTCGGGAGGATGTCTTGGCCGCCGGAAAGGAGCAACCCGTCGATCGCCCCGACGTACTCCTCGTAGTGGGGGTACTTGTCGTCGGTGGGCAGAAAGAGGGGGACGCCCCCGGCTTTCTCAATGGCGTTGGGGTAAGCTCGCCAAAGCTCGTGCCGGCGGCTTTGTTCCTCTAAAGTGGTGGTGATGCCGATAAAAGGCCGTTTCTTCATAGGGGACCTAACTGGGGGATTAAGGCGCCTGGTCAGCCTTGGCCAGGCGTAAGGCCGTCAAGAGGTCGGACATGACCAGCGTTTTGAGGCTCTGGTCTTCTAAAAATAGCTCAGGGCTTAAGGTGACTTTAATGGGGACGGGCTGGGGAGTCTTTATGAGATAGGCGTTCCGGCGCAAGAAAAACATGCGCTTGGACGTCTGGGTCAGGATCTGGCCGGCCGTCTCGCCCATGGCCAAAACGACTTTAGGGTTGACCATGGCGATTTCCTTTTGGAGAAACTTAAAGCACTCGGCTCTGGCCCGTTCCGGGGCGTCGGCGGGGAGGGCGCTTTGGGCCCGGCACTTGAGGGCTCGAGTCAGGTAGACCTCTTCGACCTTAAACTTTAAGCCCCCTTCGATGACTTTAGTCAAAAGCTGGCCCGTCTCCCCGGTCGGGAAGACCGCCTGGTCGGAGCTTAGGCCGCCTAAGGGGCCGGCCAGCTCGACCGGGTCCAAGACGATCATGACGGTGGGGCTTAGGGGGCCCTGGCCTAAGACTTTGGCCGGATCGCGCAAAGGGCAGGCCGCGCAGCCTTGGACGAGCCAGTTAAGCTCACTAAGGCTCTTGACCGCGTCTAGGCTCTTTTTGGCGGGGGCCGGGCCCTTGGCCGGGGGGTTAGCCGAAAGGCTAGCCGGGCCCTTGGGCGGGCCTGGGGGGCCCATGGCCGCTAAGGCCCGCGATTCCGCGTCGCTTAGGGGGTTAGGCGTTTCCGGCGAAATGGCCTTTCCTAGGACTTGATCCAGGATCTGGTCCAGGTCCAGGGCCTGGGCCGCCTGGGCCTCTAGGGCCGAAAGCGGCGGAGCCGGCCAGTCGACCCCGCCTGGCTTGGGCCGGGCCGGGAGGCTCACGGCGAGGCTCGAATAGCCCTCTTCGGCCATATACTCAAGGTACGCCAAGGCCGCCTGGGCCAGCTCTAAGGGGGTCGCCAGGGGATCGAGCCCTAAGGGGGCTAGATCCGAAAGGGCCCCTTCGGGGTCGGGCTCCAAGGCCAAAGAGGCCTCTTCGGGGTGGGGCTTCAAGGTCAAAGGGGCAAGGCTTTGGTTGGGCTCCATGGCCAAAGGGGCCGGGCCGGGGTCAGGCTCAAAAGTCACGGAGGCCCACCGTAAAATCGTCCACCTGGTAGACGACTAGGCCATCCACCGAAAGGAGCCCGTTAAAAGTTAAGGCTCGATTAAGAGGGTCGCTTTGGCTGACCAAAAGGCCCAAAGACATGGTTTGGCTCGTGGGCGGGATCTGGCCTCGGTAAAGCCAGGCGTGCCGGCGGCCGGGCAAGGGGGCCCCAAAGGAGCCGGGGAAGGCGGCGGGGTCGCCGGGGTAATAGCGGCGGACGGCTAAGTACTTGGCCGCCTGGAGAAAGCCCTCTAAGCCCAAGGAGCCCGGCCAGACCGGGTCCCCGGGGAAATGGGCGGCGAAAAACCAGGCGTTAGGGTTAACTCGGCTGCGGGCCCAGATCCGGCGAGGCTCGGGCTCCAGCCACAGCTCCTCTAAGGTCCGCCATTTTTCGGCCGGCCAGGCCGGCCCGACCGGGTAGGGAATGGGCTTTAGGTTAGGCGGAGTCTTTAAGGCCTTGGCCAGGGCGGGGTCGGCCTTAAGGCCCCTTTGCCGGGTCAGGCTATCTAGGTTAAAAAAGCCAAAGTGGGTCTGGCCCTCGTAGATCGGCTTTTGGGCCTGGGCGGTGGCGAACTCGTAGTGCTGGATGGTCATCTGGCCTAAGCTTGAGGATTTGGTCAGGGTGGCCCGAGTCACCAAGGGGTCGGTTTGGCTTAGGCCCACCTCATTGAGGACGGTGGCCTCGCCGCCGAGGTTCCGGAAGTACATGGCCTCGTCGAATAAGAGGGCCGTGCCCATGTAGGCCGACAAGAATCCGCAGGCTTGCAAGGCCACCTCGTTTAAGGCGGCGTAGGGCAGAATCGGCGAGCGCCCGCCGGCCTTTTGGAAGACCCAGCCGTTCGGGTCCGGCCGCCAGGCCGCCTCCACCGTGGTCCCTAAAGAGACTTGGCCGGCCTGGCCTTGGACCACCAGGGCCTCGTCCACGAAGTCGTAGGGGGCCTTAGGCAGCCGGGCCACGAAGGAGCCGTCGTCGAAGCGGGCGAAGGCCGGGCCGAGGCTTTTGGAGGCGCTCCCTAAAATCAGCTCGTTTAAGCGGGCTTTGTCGAAGTGGCGCTCGGCCTTGGCCTTATGGTTGGCCCCTGTGGCCTTATGGTTGGCCTCTGTGGTCGAATGGTTGGCCTCTGTGGCTTTATGGTTGGCCTCTGTGGCTGAATGGCTAGCCAAAGCGGCCGAGCCCGACTGGGCCGCCCCGGGCCGGCCGGCCGGCCGGCCCTTGGCCGCGATTTTTTTGGCCGGCTTGGCCCAGAGCTGGGCTAGATCCTGGGCCTCGGCCCCGGCCAGCCTTAAGCCTAAGTTGCGGACCTCGGCGATGGGCCGGCCGTCGGCCCACATGATGGCCTCGGCCAAGGCCTGAGGCTCGGCTAGGTTTCCGTTTTGGGCCAAAGACAGCTCTCGGACGTGCACCTCGTAGGCCACTTCCCGGGTCTTGGGGGTGACCTGGCCCCGGCACCTAAGGCTCTGGGGGACGCCTAAAGCCGGCCGGAAGCCCGCGGCCCCGGCCCCGGGCAGCCAGCCCAAAGTCAGAAGGAAGAGTCGCAAAGCCTGCAGGGCCGCGTCGTACATTAAGGTCCCCGGCATGACCTCGTCCCCGGGGAAGTGGGAGGTCAGGTACCAAGCTTTGGGGTCGACCGCGGCCTCGGCCCGGACGAACCCCCGGCCATACAGGCCGCCGGAGCGATCGATCTTGGGGGCCGAGTCGAAGAGGGCCAGCTGGCCGGCCGGCAGCGGGGCGAACCCTGGGGCTAAGGCCGGAAAGGCCCGGCCTAAGGGCTTTAAGTCGCCTTGGCGCAGCTTTTCGGTCTGGGCCCGGGAAAGGGAGTTGGGGCCGGCTTTGGCGAAAATCAATTCCGCGTTTGGCCCGGCCGGGGCCGGTCGGGGCAGTCCGGCCGGGAGACCTCGGCCGGCCTCCAGGGCCTTTTGGGTGAAAAAGCCGGCCCGGCCCTCGCGCATGGTCAACAAAGGCCGCCCCCCCGTCTGGCCGTCGAACTCGAACCGGAACATCAAGGTCTCCCCGTGCCGAAAGAAGCGGGCGATCTTAATGTCGTAGCGGGCCGTCTCCCCGACGGCGGGCGGGTCGCTTAGGAAGGCCACCTCGGCGTCCAAAAGCCGGTAACGGGCCAACCCTTGGGAGCTAAAGTCGGCTCCCAAGTAAGCCGAGAGAAGAAGGTCGGCTTGGCCCGACTCAATGGCCATGCCCGGGGAAATCCGCCCCTCTTCCAGATACCAGTCGCCGGCCTGGACGTCTTTTTCCGTGACGATCCGGCCCGGGCCCAAAGTCTTGGGCTCGCCCTCCATGGCCAGAACCCGGTCCACCAGCATCAAGGGATCGGCCGGGAGCTTGACCCGATAGGGGTAGGAGTCGACTTCCCGGAACTCGGGGCCCAGAACCTTTTCGATCGAGCCTAAAGCGAACTCCAGGCAGTCGGCTCGGGTCAGAGCCCCAAAAGACCCGGCCGCCGTTGGGGCCTGGCCCGCGGCCGCCGTTGGGGCCAAATCCGCGGTCGCCTTGGCCGGGTCGGCCGCCGCCTTAGGCCTCCGGCGGCGCGAGCCGGGGTGCCCAGCCGTCGCGGCCAGAGGGCCTTGGGAGTCCGCCAAGTCCGCCGGGCTCTCGGCCAAAGCGGGGCTGGCTTGGCCCGCGGCCAAAGCTGGGCTGGCCGAGCTCTCGGCCAAAGCGGGGCTGGCTTGGCCCGCGGCCAAAGCGGGGCTGGCCGAGCTCTCGGCCAAAGCGGAGCTGGCCGGGCTCTCGGCCAACGTGGGGCTAGCCTGGCCCGCGGCCGGCGGCGGGACGGCCTTGGCCGGTTTTTTCGTCTGGCTGTTCAGCCAGTTCATGAAGTCCTCTTTGGGCTCTTCTTCCTTGGGTTCTTCGGCCGCCAGCGGGGCCACCGGCGGCCAGCTGAGGCTCGGCGGGTCCAGGACGATGGCGGCGATGAACCGCGGGTCAGGTTCCGGGGAAGGCTGGGGCTGGCCGCGGAAGGGGTCGGGGATCTGGCCGTAGAGCCACAGCTCGCTTAAGATCCTAGAGACCTCGGCCCAGCCCTCGTCCACCGCCGTCCCGGCCACGCTGGCGGCCAAATGCGGCCGCTCGCCCAAGATGGCTTTGACCAAACGGGTCGCGCTGCTGCCAGGGCCTATCTCGACGAAATAGCGGATCCCGTCGGCGTAGGCTTGGTTGACCAGATCCGGGAAGCGGTGGCCCTTGAGGGCTTGGGCGGTTAAGGAGTCGGCCGTAAGCTCGGCCGTCGGCTCGTAGGCCTTGGCCCAGGCCGCCGAGTAGATTTTCACGTCTGGCCGCGGGACGATCGGGCGGCGATGAAACTCCCAGTAAGCCTCTTTGACCGGGCCGACGGTGGGGGCGTGGACCGCGGCCACCTCCTCGATGGGAAAGAAGGGGGCCTCTAGGGCCTGGGCTAGGGCGGCCACGGCCTCGGCCTCGCCGCCCACGCAGATTTCCTCGGCCGTGTTGACGATGAGGGCGTAGACCCGAAAGCGTAAAGACGGGGCCAGGCCGTCTAGGGCTTTGTGGACGGCTTTTTCCGAGCGGGGCACGAGGCCGGCCGACCATTTTAAGGCCTTTTTGGTCGGCCAGCTCCAAAAGGCCCTTGGGCTGGCCAGTTCCCCGGTCAGGTCCTTAGAGAACAAGGTGGACCTCATGAGGCTTTGGTAGAGCTCGTCGCGGTCGGGCCAAAGGCCTAAAGCCACCAAAGCCGCCGTCTCCCCTAAAGAGTAGCCTAAGGCCGCCTGAGGTTTGACGCCTAAGGACTCTAGGACCCTCGTGGCTAGTAAGCCAAAGTTGACCTGGCCGAGGATGGCCTCCCGGCAGCC
This sequence comes from Deltaproteobacteria bacterium, assembly GCA_031279525.1. Classification (GTDB taxonomy): domain Bacteria; phylum Desulfobacterota; class Desulfarculia; order Adiutricales; family Adiutricaceae; genus JAIROO01. The sequence continues at coordinate 10,051 of JAITIH010000144.1, forward strand.
GGGCTTTTTGGGGTTAGGGGCCCAGAAGAGCTCGCTTTGAAACTGGGCCACCGGCTCTAGGGTCTCGGCCTCCAGCTGCCCCATGACGGCCGGGAAGGCCAAGGCCAGGCCGCGGCCTAAGCCCTTATAGACGTTGCCGGCCCCTGGGAAGACGAAGGCCAGCTGGCCTAAGACGGGCTCGTTTGGGGCTTTAACGACCCTAGGCTTTAAGTCCCGGTCCTCTTCCCCGGTTAGGGCTTTTTTTAGGAGAACGGTCAGTTCGCGGCCGTCCCGGGCCTGGATGGCCAGGGCCGGCCGGCCCTTAGGGCCGGCCCCGCTTAAGGCCCAGGAGTCGGCCTCTTGGGCCCAGAAGTCGCGGGAAAGGCGAGTCAGCTCGCGGTTGGGGTTGGCCTCCAAAAGGGCGGCTAAGCGGTTTAGGCCCTCGGCCAAGGGGCGGTCTTTAGAGTCTTTAAAGTAGAACCAAACGTCCGGCCGAATGGGGTCCGGGGGCACGGTGAGGGTCGAGGGCGGGCGCTCTTGGCTTTCGGCCAGCTCGTAGCCCGGGCCGGCCAGGACCCGGGTCTCGGCCGGGTTTTTTAGCCAATAGGCCATGCCGTGGCCGCGGCCTAGGGGCTTTAAATGATGGCGCAGGTAAAAGGCGTTGCGGTTTAAGGCGAAGAGCCCGGACAAGGGCCCGATGCGCGACTCGGCCGCGTTTAAGGTCAGTCGCCCCAAAGGGGGCAGGACCTTGGCCGCTTTAGGCCCGGCCAGGACCATAACGGCCGCCCCCTCCACCCAGACCGTCCGGGGGGCTAGATAGCCAGTTTTGGGGTCGCCAAAGGTGTCGACCACCCCGACCACGGCCAAATCCACGGTTTCCTCGACCAGCTGGCGGACGGCCTCGTACAGGGCCCGAAACCCGCTGTCGCGCTCTTCGGAGAGGGTGAAGGCTGGGCCGCCGGCCCCCAAATAGCGGGCTAAGCGGCTAGCCACGAAGCTACCCAAAGCCCCCAAAACCCGGCTGTGGGTGAGGGGCGGGGGGGCGGTGGCCCTAAAGCTCTCGGCCAGGGCGGCTATTTCGGCGGGAGCTATGAGCCCGTGGGCGGCTAAGGCCTCGGCCGCCCTATGGGGGGCGGTCCAGCGGAGGGCCAAGTCGGCCGCCCGGGGATCGATCTCCACCCCCATGAAGACCCCCACCCGCTCGCGGCTCACCTCTTTGGGCCAGCGGCCGGGCTCAAGCCCGGCCGCGGCGATGGCGGCTAAACCAGCCTTAAGGGCGATGGTCTGCTGCGGTAAGCATTCGGCCAGCTCTTTGGGCGGCAGCTTAAGAGGCTCGGCGGAGACGGTCAGATCTTGGAAAAAAAAACCGGTGGTCTTTAAGGCCCCTAGGCGCCGGGTTTGGGCCATGGGGGGTTCTTCCGGGGTGAGCCAGAAGCGGGCCAAGGTCTCATAGGAGGGCCAGGGGGCCAAAACGGTCCGCGAGGCGATGAGGGCGGCCGAGAGGGGGGCGGGGGGCTTGGCTTTTTTGGCCCGAGGTTGGCCCCACAGCTCGGGGCGGTACTCCTCTAAGACGGCCTGGGCGTTGACCCCGCCGAAGCCAAAGGCGTTGACCGTGGCCAGGCGGGCCAAAGGGGCCGGGTCGGGCCAGGGCTCGCCTTGGGTCAAGACCCGTAAGGCGGGCTCTTCGGCCAGGTCCACGGAGGGATTTTCGAACCCGGCCGTGGGCGGCAGGACCTTAGCCTTAAGGGCCAAGGCGACTTTGGCCAGGGCGGCCGCCCCAGCCGCCGACAAAAGGTGCCCGACGTTGCTTTTAACCGAGCCTAAGGCCGGGACTTGATTAAGCTTTTGGCCTTTCAAAAAGGCCTTAATGGACGCGACCTCGACTTTGTCGCCTAAGACGGTCGAGGTCCCGTGGGCCTCGACGAGGCCTAAGGCCTTTGGCGAGCGGTCGGCCAGGCGAAAGGCCTCGGCCATCGCCCGGGCCTGGCCTTTAGGGTCGGGGGCCAGGAGGTTGCCGGTTTGGTCGTTGCCTAAGCCCACGCTCAAAAGGACGGCCAAGACCTCGTCGCCGTCGGCAAGGGCCCGGTCTAAGGTCTTAAGGACGATGGCCACCGCCCCGGAGCCGACCACCAGCCCGTCGGCCCGGCGGTCGAAGGGCCGAGAGACTCCGGCCCGGGAAAGGGCCCTTAGCTGGCTAAAGCCCAATTGGGTGAAGAGGGGGTCGGCCTGGGCCAGCCCGCCGGTCACCGCCGCCGTCAGCTGGCCGGAGAGGAGGCCGTCTAGGGCTAGGCGGACGGCGTAGAGGGAGGAGGCGCAGGCCGCGTCCACGGTGTAGGCCGGGCCGGTTAGGCCCAAGGCTTTGGCCAAGAGTCGGGCCGAGTAGCCAACGGCCCGAAAGGGGTTGGTCTTAGGCGGCGGGGCGAAGGGGTTAAAGTCCCAGTCGCGGGTGGCCTCGCGGCCGTAAAGGGAGACGGCGGCCTCGGACTGGGCCTTGGTGGGCAGGACGACGTGGCCGGCCACGACCCCCACCTGGGCGGGGTCATGGCCTAAAAGGGTTTTTTCGCCGACCGCCCGCCGCCCGGCCAGGAGCCAGTGCAAAAGCGAGTCGTCGGCCTCTTGGGGGTCGAAGCTGGGTAAGAGCTTCAAACCCTCTAGCTCGGTCGGGTCCGGCCGGCCGTCGATCCAGGCCCCGGTTAGGCTATAGGCCTTGTCCAGGGCCGGGGGGTCGGCTGGGTCGTAAAAAAGGCTCGGGTCGGCCCCGAAGTCGGCTTCTTTGGCCGCCCGAAAGGCGGTCCGGCCGCTTAAGATCATTTCCCAAAATTGGCCCGGGTCGTTGGCCCCGGGGACCATGATCCCCAAGGCCACCACCGCGGCGGCTTTTTTGGGGTCGCCCGTCACCGCGCGCCCCTGGCGAACTCGGTTAGGGCCTCTAGATCGGTCCCTTGGCCCAAGACGACCACCTCGGCCGGGTCGCCCACCGGGGAGCGGATGAGCTTAACGAAGCACTCGGCCCCTTCCTTTAAGCCAATGAGCCCCACGCCCTCGGCCCGGAACTGGCCGGCCAAGGTCTCGCTGACCATGCCCCCGGCCCAGGGGCCCCAGTTGACGGCCAGGACCCTGGCCTGGGGGTGCAGTAAGGAAAGCTCCCAGGCCGTCTTGTTTAAGACCTCGTTGCCGGCCGCGTAGTCGGCCTGGCCCTGGCGGCCGAAACGGGCCGTGGACGAGCTGAAGAAGACCACGAGCTTTAAGGGCTCCGGCTGGAAGGCCTCCAATAAGTTGGCCGCGATCTGGGTTTTGGTGGCGTAGACCCGGGCGAAGTCGTCGTGGTTTTTGCCTAAAATAGGGTGGTCGGCCAGGACCCCGGCCCCGTGGATGAAGCCCCGGATGGGCCCAAACTTGGCTCGGACGCGCCGGGCCGCGCCCTCTAAAACGCTGGGTTTGGTGAAGTCGCCGGCCACGTACTCCACTATGGCCCCGACCTCGGCCAGGCGGGCCAGGTTGCGCTTAAGCTCCCTAGAGGAGAGGACGAGTTTGGCCCTTTCCCCTAATTCCTTGGGGGTCAGGACGCCCCCGGAGTCGCGATGAAGGGCGGCCTTTATCTCCCGGTCGGTGGCGAGCGAGGCCAGCCACTCGGGCTCGGCCGGACCAATGGGCGTGCGGCCTAAGATGACCAGGCGCGGCCGGTAGAGGCGGGCCATCTCCATAAGGACGGCCGCGGTGACCCCACGGCCGCCGCCGGTCACCACCACCGTGTCGCCGGGGTTAAGCAAGGGGTCTGGGCTCTCTTGGGGGGAGTAAGGCTTTAAGGTTAAGGCCGTCAAGCGGTCGACCGCGGCCAGGCCCAGTTCCACCGGGCCCGGGGCGGCGGCGTTTTCGGCGATGGCCGCGATCCAGCCGGGGTTGGGGATCTCGTAGACGGCTAAGGGCAGGTCCAAGGCCCGGGTAAAGACCCCGGGCCACTCCCAGGCCGCGCACTTAAGAAGGCCCACCAGGGCCCCGGAGATGGAGTTGCCTTGGACCACGCCCTCGGTCGGCCTAGGGAACCCAAAGCTCCCGCCTAAAAAGCTTAAGCCAATCAGGGCCTTAAGGCTGGGTCCGGCGATTTCCAGGGCCTTTAGGGCTTGGGTGACGATCTGCGAGCTGCGATCTGGGCCCGGCCAAACCAAAAACAAGATCTCAGTCGGCTGGCCGCGCCATTTCTCGAAGTCGTAGCGCCAGGAGTGGCGCTCGACCCGATAGCCCCGAGCTTTGAGCTCTTTCTCCAAACCCCTGGTTAAGCTGTCGGCCCCGACTAAGCGGGCTAAACCCGCGGCCGGCCAAGGGCTTAACCCGGGTTTGAGGCTTATGGCCTCCGGTTCCACCTGAAAGAGGCTAGGCTTTTTGGCCGGGCCCTCTAAGGCCGCGTCCAAAATGGCCCGGCCATTGCCTTTGTCGCGGCCGTTGCCGCCGAAGCGCGGGGTCAGGGTTGGCCGCCCCGGGCCAGCCGGGCCAGCCGGGCCAGCCGAGCCAGCCGGGCCGGCGGCGGACCGCGGCGGATCCGGCGCGGGCGAGGGGGAAGGGGCGGTCGCCAGGGCCGCCGGGTTGGGGCCAAGGCTGGCCTTAGGGTGGTTAGGGAGGCCAGGGGGGGCTTGGCCGACTAGGGATTGGCCGGCTGGGGTTTGGCCGGCTGGGGTTTGGCCGGCTAGGGTTTGGCCGGCTGGGGTTTGGCCGACTGGGGCTTGGCCGGCGGCCGTTGGGCTGGCCGGGCTCGGCTCGGCGAAGAAGGCCAGCCAGTCGCCTAAGGTCGTGGCCTGGGCCAGGGCGCCCTGTTCTTGGGGGGAGAGGCTGGGGGCCTTTTCGGCTAGGGCCGAGAGGATCTCCACCCTTTTGATGGAGTCTAGGCCCAAGTCGGCTTCCAGTTCCATTTCAGAGCTTAGAAGCTCGGCCGGGTAGCCGGTCTCTTTGGCCACCACCTCCAGAACCTGGCTGGGCCCAAAGGCGGGGCCGGCGGCCCGGGGCCCGGGCCCCGGGCCATCTATGGGGCTGGCCTGGCCAGAGCTAGACGATAAGCTAGCGGTCTGGCCTTGGCCCCGCGAGACCTGCTTTTGCAGCTCGTCGATTAGCTGCCCCAAGGTGGCCGCCCCGGAAAGGGCGGCCGGGTCTAGGCCAGGTAGGCGATCGGCCAGGGAAGCGAGGATCTCCACCCTTTTGATGGAGTCTAAGCCCAAGTCGCTTTCTAGGCTCATTTCCGGCTTTAGGCTCTCGGCCGGGTAGCCCGTCTCCTGGGCCAGGACGGCCAGGGCTAAAGGGCCAGGGTCGAGGTCGGCCCGGGCAAGGCCGGGTTCGGGGGCCATGGCGGCGGCGGGGCCATGGGGGCCATTGGAGCCTTGGGGCTCTTGGCAGAGGCGAGCCAGATCGCCTAAGGTCGCGGGATTAGCCTCGGCGGTTTTTAGATTGGGGAAGCGGTCGGCCAGGGCGGCGAAGAGCTCCATCCTTTTGATGGAGTCGAGGCCCAAGTCCTCTTCCAGGCCCATGGACTCGCTTAAGGCCTCGGCCGGGTAGCCCGTCTCCCGGGCTAGGATCTCGGCGACGGCCGCCCAGGCCGCGGCCTGGGCCTCTGGGTCCGTCTCGGTCTGGCCGCCCGCCTGGGTTAAGGCTGGGGCGGGGCCCGGCGTTAGGCCCGGGGCCGGGAACGGGATCGGGTCGGCGGCCAAGGGGTTGGGGGCGGCGGCCGCCTCGGGGCCAAGGAAGCGGCGCTCTAGGGTCCGGCGTTCTTGGGCTCGCCGCTCGGCGATCCGCCGCTCGGGCTCGTCGGGGGCCAGGGCCGCGGGGCGCGCCCCGGCCGCGGGGGCGGCGTTGGGTGGCGTAACCCCTAGGCCTTGGGTCCGGGCCAATTTCATTTCTAAGGCCAGATCCTTAAGGGCGGCCATGGTCTCGGCCTGAAGGGCGACTAGGTCCCTAAAAGTCCCGACCTCAGCCTCGGTTAAGGCTTTTTGGGCCGCCGGGCGGCGCGGCTCGACCAACGGGGCCGAGGGCCGGGTCAGGGCCTTTTCGGCTTTTTTGGCGTTAAAGAAGTTGGCCCCGGTCAAGTTGACGAAGTGCCCTTGGGGGGTCGGCGACGGGGCGGGTCCGGTCGGCCAGGCGTTTAGGTCCAGGCGATGGCCTCCGCTGGCCAAGGCGGCCACGACCTGGGCTAAGGCGGCCATGGTCCACTCCCCGTCTTTAAGGGCGTGGCAGTCGCGGCCGGCCAAGCTCTCATGGCGGCCTAAGACGAGGTAAGCGTCCTGGGGGTCTTTGTGGTACTCGGGCAAAAGGGGGTCAGAGCCTTCCAAAAGCCGGCCCATGGCCGCCTTAAGGTCGGCTTGGGTCTTGATTTCTTGGTCGTCGGCCCACAAGGGAATCCGGGGCGGGGCCCAGACGATGGACGAAAGTAAGAGCTCGCGGTCGCGGTCTCGCTCGGCTAGGCCCCGGGCCAGGCTTAAGGCCCCCTCCAAGGAGACGGACCCGGCCAGGTAAGCCGCGGCCAAAAACCCTTGGCCAAAGCCCTCGGCCGAGGCCAGGGGTAGGCCCAAGGAGGCCCACAAGGCGCTTAAGGCCAAAGATTGAACCGCGCCTAAGTAGGCCAAGGCCCCTTCTGGCGGTTGGCTAAAAGTCGAGGCCAAAATAGGCGGAAATAGGGTCTTGCCCAAGGGAAAGGGCGACTTTAAGCTGGCTAAATCCAGGGCCTGGTGAAAGGCCGGGAAGGCCAGGGCCAGCTCCCGGCCCTGGTCTGGCCAGAACCCTTGGGGAAAGGCCAAAAGGCGCAAGCTTTTGGCCTCGCCGGCCTCGCCCCAGTGGAGGTTGGCCGGCCACTCGGGGCTTTGGGCCCTCTCTAAGTCGGCCAGAAGGCTCATGGCCAAAGGCCAGGCCTCGGCGATCTGGTCGAAGGAGCCGGCCATGACCAAACGGGCCGGGTCCTGGGGTCGGTAGAGCCGGTAGAGGGGCCTAACCCGCGCGTCCAGCTCCAAAGGGTCGTCGACGAAGGAGAGCTCCTCCAGCTTGGCCAAGAGGCTTCTCGGGTTGGGCCCGGACAAGGGAATCAAGCTCTGGCCGGCCTCGTCCAAGGGTTTGGGGGCTGGGCCTTCCTCAAGCAAACAGTGAAAGTTGGCCCCGCCAAAGCCAAAGGCCGAGACCGCTCCCCGCCTAGGGTGCAGGGGCTGGGCTAGCCAAGGCCTGGCCTCGGCGTTTAGATACAAAGGGCAATCGGGGGCCAAAAGGGCCTTGGCCGGATTTTTGGCCTTGATGGAGGGCGGCAAGACCTTGTGGTAAAGGGACAAGACGACCTTGATGAGGCCGGCCGCCCCGGCCGCGGCCTTAGCGTGGCCGATCTGGGATTTTACCGAGCCTAAGGCGCAGAAGGAGTCGTTGATCCCGGCGGGCCGGCGGGCCCCAAAGAGCTCGGTTAAGGCGGCCAGCTCGGCCGCGTCGCCGGCCTGGGTCCCGGTGCCGTGGCCTTCGACCAGCTCGACCGAGGTCGGGGAGAAGCCGGCCTCTTGGTAGGCCGCCTCCATGGCCCTTAGCTGGCCTTGGGCGCTGGGGGCGAAAATGGAGGCGCCCCGCCCGTCGCTGGAGGCCCCTAAACCCCGAATGACGGCGTAGACCCGGTCTTGGTCCTTTACGGCGTCGGCCAGCCTTTTGAGGACCAAGGCCCCTAGGCCCTCGCCCAACAAGGTTCCGTCGGCGGCCTGGTCGTAGGGCCGGGCCTCTTCGGTCGGCGACAAGGCCGGGGTCTTGCAAAAGCAGGTGAACATGAACGGGTCGGTAAAGGTGTCTATGCCCCCGGTCACGACCAGGTCGGCCCGGCCGGAGCGGAGCTCTAGGACGGCCTGGCCCACGGCGGCCAAGGAGCTGGCGCAAGCCGCGTCCACGACCATGTTGGCCCCGCCTAGATTGAGGCGGTTGGCGATGCGGCCGGAGACCACGTTGCCCAAAAGCCCTGGAAAGGAGCCCTCGCGCCAGGGCGCGAACTCCTCGCCGTAGTTTTCCAGGATCTCCTCGATTAGGCCCGCGCTTAGGCCGGAGCGCTCCAAGGCCCTTCTGACTTGGGGGAAGGCGGTCCGGGCGCTCATGTGGCCTAGCATTTCCAGGCCCCCGGTCACTCCCATGACCACGGCCGTCCTGGCGTGGTCGGCCCGGTCGGCCGGGTAGCCGGCGTCGTTTAGGGCGGCGTCGGCCACGACAAGGCCCAATAATTGGGAGCTGTCGATGGATTCCAGGTCGCGCGGGGCGATCCCGAACTTTAGGGGCTCAAAGGGCGTGGGGGAGAGGAAGGCGCCGCGGCGGCAGTACATCCGGTCCCGGGCTTTGGGGTCGGCGTCGAAATAGTCGCGGGGGTCGAAGCGGTCCAGAGGAACCTCGGTAATGGCGTCTAGGCCGCGCTTAATGGCGGACCAGAACCCGGCGAGGCCGGGGCGGCCGGGGAAAAGGGCGCCCAGGCCGATAACGGCCACGCCCCGGTTCAGTTCCTGGGAGTCGAATCTTGTCTCTAGCTCGTAGCTCATGCTAATCCTGGGATAAATGAAAATAAGGGGCGAATGGGCGCCCGTAAGACCTAAACTCCCCAATCTTTGGGCCAAAGGAAAGAAAGGCTCGAACGCGCCCTCGCGCGGTTAGGGTCGGCCGTTTAAAGGTCAGGCCAAAAACCAGGGGGCCGCTTAGGGCGCGCGGGCGACCGCCGCCGCTTTTGGCGAGGGTCAGGGCTTTTTGCTTAGCGGCCAGGGCGGCGAGCTTAGGGTCGTCGGGAAACCGTTTTAGGCCCAGCGATTTATGGGCGAAGCCGCCTGGGGGCTCGGGCTCGGGGGAGCCGGCCCGGAAAATTAAAAGACAATTGGTTATTTTGACATAAAGGAGGGGAATTTTCAACGGTTATGGCGGGGGGACGCGGGCTGGCCCAAAATCGAAAAGAACGGCCGGCTAGAAAGGCTAGGACGAGGGTCGCGGCGAGGCCAAAAAGCCTTAAACCCCGCGATCGCTTAGCTAAAAGGCCCTCAGCCGCGGTCCTAAGGCCTGGGCCTTTTTTGGTAAATTAAGGCCCTGAAATTAATAAATATTTATGGCCTCACCCCTTGGCCCCGGCGTCTCGCGAGGGGGCGGTCGCGACTAAAGGCTTGGGCCGTTGGCGCGACTAACGGGCTAAGGCGACTAAACGCTTAAGGGCCGCCCCGAAAGGCCTTGACGGCCGCCTAGACGAAGGCGGCCAGTTTGTCCGGGGGAATGGGCTTTAAGGGTAGGCAGAGGTCGTCGGGCAGAAAGCCTAAATCCCGGGCCATGATCATCCGCTTATAGACGGCCAGGCCATACATGAGGTTCTGGGCCAGGGCGGCCACGGTTCGGTTAAGGGGGTCGGCCAAGAAGGTCCCGGCCGCCCACTCGTTAAAGGCCCCCATGGCCGGGCCGCAGAAAACGCACCAGTCGGACCGCCGGTCGGCCACCCCGGCGATGGCCCAGCGGGAGGCCTGGCCTAAATACCAGCGAAAGACCAGGGCCAGCTGGAAGCGCGCGTCTTGTTGGGCTTTGATTAGCTGGCGGGGGTCGCGGGCCCGGAAAAACTCCGCGGTCCGTTCCCAGACGTCGTCTAAGGGGGCGCGGAAGATTTTTTCCTCTAGGTTTTGGCGATCGGCGGCCGGAATGTCGCTTAGGCTGGGACACTGGCGGTAGAGCTCGGCCAGCTTCTGGGCCCGGGGGGCGAAGAGGGTCCCATATTTTAGGACCTGGACCCGGGCCCCCATCTCGAACATGTCGGCGGCTGGGGCCACGGCCACGTCGGTTTGGCTGGCCTTGGCCAAGAGCTCCTTGGCCTCGGCGGAAAGGCCCGACTCCACGCAGCTTTGGTTAATGGAGCCGGTCACGAAGTAGGCCGCCCCTAGGTCCTGGGCGGCTAGAAAGGCTTGGGGGGTCCCTAAGCCGCCGGCCGCGCCCACCCTAAGGGACTGCTGGTAGCCGTATTGTTCGGTCAGATTCTGGGCCAGGGCGATGGCGCTGGGCCACAGGGTCAAGGCTGGCCGAAAGTCGGTGTGGCCCCCGGAGTCGGCCTCGGCGGTTAGGTCCTGGGCCATGGGGATATGGGCGGCCAAGGCCGCCTCCTCGGCGGTCACCCAGCCTTTTTCTAAGGCCTCTTTGACCAGCTTGGGCGGCGGGGGGCTTAAAAAGCGCCGGGCTAGCTCCAGGCGGGAGACTTTAGCCATGATCCGGTTGGGGGCCACGATGGCCCCGTCCGGCTCGGCCCGGAGGCCCTTTAGGCGGTAGCGGACCAAAGAGGGGGTCAGCTGGGTGAAGGCCGAGGCTTCCACCAGGTCGACCCCGCGCTCTAAGTAGATCTCCGTCACCTTTTCCTCCCAGCTAGGATCCTGGGGGGAGTGAATGAGGCACGACCCAAAGGCCTTTTGGCCGAGGTTATTCTTTAACCGAACGACGTTCTCCTCGACCGTGGCCGGGGGCAAGCCCGAGGCCCCAAAAATCCCTAAGGCCTGGATGTCGGCCAAGGCCTCCACCATGGCCGCCGAGCTGACGCCCCCGACCATGGCCCCGCCCACGTAGGCGTAGCGAAGGTTAAACTCCTTGCGGAAGGCCTTGGAGCCAAAATTGCCCGGGGCCATGACCGGGATTACGGCCGAAATGGGATTGTCCCCAGGGCCGCCCAGCTCCCCGCCTGGCAGGAGGTAAAGGGGTAAACCAGGGTCGCTTAAGGCCGAAAAGAGAGCGTCGAGATTGGGAGGGATAAACATAATTCTCCAGACGTTAAGGGAGTCGCGAGCGTAAAGCGAAATTATCGACGAAAAACCCCTTTGGTTTTTCGTCCCCTAATGGACGCGGGGCCGAATCGCGGCCTGGGGGAAAAATTTTAGCCAAAAAAGCCGATCCCCCCAGGTAATTAGAGATTATAGTCGCGAATTATAACACAGGATTTTAGGGTTTAACCAGGGCGCCCGGCCTGGCCAACCTTTATGGGGATTTTACCTTGGCGGAGCCAATAAATAGGCGGGGCCTTAGCGTCGTCCGCTACGAAGAGCGGAAGTCTTGGCCCGTCAAAAAAACCAAGTGTGGAAGTAGTGGCCGCCTTTTACTCGATCATATGCGCGTTTTTTCGCGAAGATAGATAAACGCCCCGCTTACCAAAACGAAAACAGGGTCGAACTTTGGCGTAGCGTTAGGGAGAAAAATCCATCCAGGCGACTTGAGTATGAAGGGACGGAAGAGGTAAAAAAAATTTACGGCCGGCTCGCTGGCGGTGAGGCGCTGAATAGCCGGATGGCCCGAATGACGGGCTTGGCGCAACTACGATGACATAGCTTAAAAAAGTTACGATGTTCGTTCCCTGCAAAGCTATAGGTATTAATTTTAAGATATTTTTATCGTTTAAAATGATAAAATATGATTAAAATAAAAAAAATGCTATTATAAATAAAATATAATAATTATTCGATTTAATACCATCTCTTCAAAAAATTTTCTGCTCTTTTTTGGATTGGAACGAAAAAATGGAACAATTTTGAGATTAGGCCAATTTTGATGGCATCGCAAAAAGTCCGGAAAATGAAAAATCAGAAAAATAACCTCTTGAAATTATTAAAAGATTTTGCCGCCGATTCCCGAAAACAGGGGATTTTGCGAGACCATCAATTTTGACGGCTTTGCAAAAAGTCCGGAAAATGAAAACCAGAAAAATAACCTCTTGAAATTATTAAAGGATTTTTCCAACGATTCCCGAAATCAGGGGTTTTTGCGAGACCGTCAATTTTGGCCTCGGTCTTTGAATTTTCTAGAGGGGGGTTTAAAGCCCTATCAAAATTTAAAGGCCGAAAAAACCTGAATTTATCAAGTCTTTCGGCCTTTAAATGAATCGCG
>JAITIH010000156.1 GCA_031279525.1 Deltaproteobacteria bacterium
CCCTTGGGCGAAGCTGGATCGTTCCGCTTTAATAGACGGGGCGGCCCGCCTTTCGGCTCAGGTCGTTGGCCAGGAAAAAGCCGTCAACCTTAGCTTAGACATCATCAAAAGGTCCATTTACGATCTCTCCGGCTCCCAGTTCTCGGCCCATGGCCAAAGGCCCAAAGGGGTTTTATTCTTCGCCGGGCCCACCGGGGTGGGCAAAACGGAACTGGCCAAAAGCATAACCGAGCTCGTTTTCGGGTCCCCGGAAAACTACGTCCGCTTCGACATGAGCGAGTTCAATCAGCCGCACTCCGACCAGCGTCTTTTAGGGGCCCCCCCGGGCTACGCCGGCTACGACGTAGGGGGCGAGCTAACCAACGCCATCAAGCAAAGGCCCTTTACCCTGGTTCTTTTCGACGAGATCGAAAAAGCCCACCCAAAAATCATGGACGTTTTCCTCCAAATCCTCGACGACGGCCGCCTCTCCTCCGGGCGGGGGGAGACGGTCTACTTTTCCGACGCCATTTTGGTTTTCACCAGTAACCTAGGCGTGTACCGCGACGCCCCCGGCGGCGGCCGAGAGGAGCTGGTCAACCCCAACATGCCCTACGAGGAGGTCAACCAAAGAATAACCGAGGCCATCTTTGATTTTTTCCGCTATAAGCTAAGCCGGCCGGAAATCTTAAACCGCATTGGCCCTAACGTCGTGGTCTTCGACTTCATCCGCCCAAAAGTAGCCGATCGAATTTTCCGTAAAATGCTCAATAACGTCCTAACCAAGCTTAAGGCCACCCACAAAATCGATCTGGTCATCGATGGCGAAAGTTTAAGGGCTTTAGGTTCGTTGGTCTCCCGCGACCTTTCCATGGGCGGCCGGGGGGTGGGAAACGCCTTGGAAGAGCATTTCGTTAACCCTCTTTCCCGAGAGCTTTTTCGAATAAACGCCCAAAGCGGCCGAATCGACTGCGCCATTCGCCTAGATGGCTCCTCTTGCGCCTTAAACCTATGGCCGGTCCCCTAAGTGAGCGACCTTTACGTTGGCCTAATCCACGCTCCCCTTTACGCCTTAGGGCCCGGGACCAGGGTGGGCCTTTGGCTGGCCGGTTGCCGCCGCCGCTGCCCTGGCTGCTTGTCGCCGGATTTTTTCGACGTAAAGCCCGAGCAAAAAATCGACCCTTTGGAATTGGCCGGCCAGATCCTTTTTCTGGCCAAAAAGATGGGCCTTAAGGCCCTAACCGTCTCCGGGGGCGAGCCTTTCGAGCGAGCCGAAAATTTAGGGATCCTTTTGGAAAAATTAAGAGGCGAGGGGATTCGCGACGTTTTAGCCTACACCGGCTTCGAGGCGGCGGGGCTTTTGGCCGAATTCCCTTGGGTCCCCGAGCTGGTCTCGGCCCTGGTCGATGGCCCATTCGACCTTAATGAGCCTTCCCAAGAAATATTTCGCGGCTCCCGCGGCCAAAAACTCTTTATTTTCGACCCTAGCCTAGATCCTATGTATTCGGGCTGGTCCAAACAAACGAAACGCCAAGCTCAGTTCCTCCTGGAGCGAGGGCGAATCCGGATTTTAGGCGTCCCGGCCATTGGGGACTACGAAAAAGCCTTTGCGGCCGCGGACGAGGCCAACGACCTTAGCGTATAAGCCTGGCCAGCCTAACGTTAAGCTTATCTAGCCTCGCCAGCCCAACGCCAAGCTTAACTGGCCTAACTAGCTTAAAGTCAAGCTAAAAACCTAAGATTAAGCCCTCAAATATCGCTTTGTTTAATTATATCTTAAGCTCTTTCTTAATGAAAAATTCTATAAATTATATTTTTAGATAATAACACAATTATTAATTTCTATTAATTATTTTTTATGCTATTGAATCATCTAGTTATAAAAAATATCAATAGATCGAACTTTAGATAAAAATCATCGCCTCGCCCGCCTCGCCGGCTCTCCCGCCCCAACCAAAACGAGCGATTTCAAGGCCCCTCGGACCAAAGCCAAAGGCCTTAGGCCTCGAAAAATCGGTAGGCCAGAGGCCTCAAAAAGGCCGGGCTCCGCGCGGCTGGCGCGGTTTTTTACTCCCCTCTTCGTTATTGACTCTAGTCGACGCTAGCGTTATGCTGTTTTATCATTCCCGCGAAGGATCGTTAAAACGCCATTTAAGGTTCTAAATCTTGCCCATTTAGCGATGGCCTTCGCGCCTTCGTCGCTAAAGGCTTAGGTTAGCGGAATCTGAGCCAAGGCTTCGTTCTAATCGCCTATGGGGCTCGCGCCCTGAATTAGCCTTTTCTGTGGCCCTAGCCTTAAGGCCAAAGGGCTTTCCTTTAGGCTAGCTCGTCTTAAGGCCAAAAGCCAAGCGGCCTTAAGGCCCCAATTCCCCTCTTTAAGGAGACCGGCATGGCGTTGATGAAGTTTTGCGGCCAAGGGCATAAAAATCCCCCTCACGCCATCATGTGCGAGGAATGCCTAGAAGATCTAAGTCGCGTCGCTCCGGTGGAGGTCGACGACGACAACCTGACCCTTTTGGCGGTGGACGTGGACGTGGAAGTGGAATTGGACGAGCTCGACCTGTTGGATGGCTTAGGCGAGCCCTTGACGCCGCCCACCGTCCAAAACGAGGAAGTCCTCGAAATAGTCTATCCCGGGGAGGGTCTGAAGTTCCGGGCCGAAGACGGCCAGACTTTTTCGGCCGCCCCTGGGGACGTAGTCGGCCGGGCTAAGATCGGCTCCGACGTTCTCCAAGACTACCCCACGGTCTCCCGGCTCCATTTCCGCCTAGCTCGCCGGGGCGAGACATGGCTTTTGATCAATCTTTCCGACAACGGCACCTGGGTTAACGGTCAAGAGGCCCTCTCCGGCCAAGAGCTCCCCTTGGCCCATGGGGACGAACTTCTGCTCAGTTCTAAGTGTCGACTCCGGGTCCTCTCGTGAAAGCGGCCTTTTTCAGCTCCCCAGGCCCGGTCCGGGCCGAAAACGAAGATGGCCTATTCCTAGGCGAGACCATGGTGGGCCGCGACATGCTAGCCCCGGAATTCGTCGAGATCGACGGCCATAACGCCCTGGCCGCCGTGGCCGACGGCATGGGAGGCGGGCCGGGCGGCCGCGAGGCCGCCTTTCTCGTTTTAACCAAACTCTCCGAGTTGACCCAGGCCCCTTTGACCGACGACGGCGAGAGCCTAATAGCCCAGAACCTCAAAGACGCGGCCAAGGCTTTGACCATGGTGGCCCAGCGGAACCCGGCCTTAAAGCAAATGGGGGCCGTCGTGGCCGGCCTATGGCTGGCCGGCGAAAAGGCCCTGGCCTTTAACTGCGGGGACTCTCGGGTTTATCGGATCCGGGAGGGCTTTTTAGATCTCTTGACCAAAGACCATTCCCTGGTCTACGAGCTCTACGTCAATGGCCAGATCAAAGAAGAGGCCATGGCCGGCCACCCCTTAAAAAACATCTTAACGTCCTCGATCCAAGACGAGGCCGAGGCCCCGCAAGTCTTCTTCCGGCGGACGCCATTAAGCTTCGGGGACAGTTTTCTAATCTGCACCGATGGGGTCTGGGACTCGGCCAGCCGGGCGGAGCTGGAAGGCTGGGCCGCCTTGGGTCCCGAGGAGGGGTCCCGGCTCCTGGCCGCCTCCTTAACGAAAAAAGCCGAGGACAACTGCACTTTTATCTGGCTTTACGACGAGGCCCCGCCCCCGGAAGGCTAGGCTTAGGCCCACCCCCCAAGATCGTTTTGGGCTTAGGCCAGGGGCCCCTCTTTGGTTAGGCCTAAAGCCAAAAAGCCTTTATCGTTTTGGCTAAAGCCAAAAAACCCTTATCGATTTGGCTAACGCCAAAAAGCCCTTATCGTTTTGGCTATAGCCAAAAGCCACGCGGCGCTAATCCTTAGCCAATTTCCTCTAAAGGCCAAAACCCAAAAAAACGA
>JAITIH010000164.1 GCA_031279525.1 Deltaproteobacteria bacterium
GTGCTTGACGGTGAGCTTACTGATGGCGGGGGGCTGGATCTCGGATCCCGACGAGTGCGAGAGAAGTTTCTTGTAGCCGCGGCTTTTTTCGGCCAGTCAAAGCGGTTGGCCAACCTGAAGGAAGGCCGCCATTAAGGCGACGGCCCAGGGCTGGCTAGCCTAGCCTGAACTAACCTAAGCCTACGGCTAGCCTAGGCTGGGCTAAGGCCAAGCCCTTGGCTTTTAAGGGCTTTTTAGGCTTATCGGGGGGATTTCATTTTTGGGGCTAAACCCTAAAATAGCCTTTTTGGGGGGGCCAAAAAGGAGGGGCGGCCTTAAGCCGGCGGGGGACCTTGGAGCTCTTCTAAGGCGGCCAGGACATCCGACAAAGGTAGTCCCATGACGTTGGTCAAAGACCCTTCCACTTCCTGGATAAGGCCCAGGCCGTGGCCTTGGATGGCGTAAGCCCCGGCTTTGTCCAAGGACTCCCCTTTTTCCAGGTATAGATCGATCTCCCGGTCGGTCAGCGGCCGGAAAGCGACCTTAGAGACGGTCGCCCGCGAAAGTGGCGGCCGACCGTCCCCGGCTATGAGGCAATAGGCGGTGACGACCTCGTGAGAGTGGCCTTGAAGGGCCTTTAAAACGCCTTTGGCCTCCGAGAGACTTCTTGGTTTCCCGTAAATTTTCCCATTTAAGACGACGACGGTGTCGGCCGAAAGGATAAGGCTATCCGGGTGCCCACTGGCCACGGCCAAGGCTTTGGCCTTGGCCAGGCGCAGGGCCTGGGCCATGGGCTCTTCCCCAACAACTGGGCTTTCGTCCACGTCGGCCGGGCGGACCAAAAAGTCGAGCCCGGCGGCGGCTAAAAGCTCCCGGCGCCGGGGCGAGGCCGAGGCCAAGACCATTGGGGGCCGCGCGGTCATTGGGCCGGCCCTTGGGTTGGGAGCCCAAAAAAACGGATGGCGTTTTGGGCGGTGAGCCTGGCCGTCTCCAAAGGCGAAAGGCCAATGGTCTCGGCCAGGGCCTGTAAGGAATGGGTAAGGAAGGCCGGCTCGTTTCTCTTCCCGCGCCGGGGAACCGGGGCTAGGTAGGGGCCGTCCGTCTCCATTAGGAGCAAGTCGCGCGGGATCCTGGCCACGGTGGCCCTAAGCTCGGTCGACTTGGGAAAGGTCAAGACCCCGGGGATGGAAAAGTGGCAGCCCAGGCTCGCGTAGGCCTGGGCCTCGGCCCAGGAGCCGGTGAAGCAGTGGATGAGGACCCGGCTTAAGGCGGCCCGGCGGGGTTTTAGAATAGCCATGGTTTCCTTAAAGGCCTCCCGGGTGTGGACGACCACGGGCAAATTCAGCTGGGCGGCCAGATCCAACAGCTCGGCGAACACTCTTTCCTGGGTTTTGGCCGGGGAGTGGAGCCGGTAAAAGTCAAGGCCTATCTCCCCTAAGGCCACGATTCCCGGGCTCTGGGCCACCCGCTCTAACTCCAGCAAATCCTCTTTTTGACATTTTTCCGCGTCGTGGGGGTGCCAGCCGGCCGTGGCGGCCAGCTCCTGGCGCCCTTCGGCCAGGCTTAGGGCCTTTAGGCTAGTGGCCGCGTCGAGGCCGGAGTTGACGACGGCCAGCACGCCCGCCTCTTTGGCCCTTAAAAGGACCTCGGGCAGATCGCTTTCGTAGTCCGAAAGAAAGAGGTGGCAATGGGCGTCGACTAAAGGCGGCGGGTCGGCGACGAGGGCGGGGTCGGGGAGCATGGCTTTAGGCTTTCAGGTTCGGCGGCGATGGCGGCGATAAGGGGATTTAGGATTCTCATGGCCTCTTGGGCCAGCTGCGCGGTCGGCAATTGGCCGTCCAGCCGGTAAAGGCCTTTTAAGCCAAAAAGCCCAAGGCCGTCGTAAATAGCCTGGACTTTTTCCAAATAGCCGAGGGTCTCGAAGGCTAAATCCGGGCTCTCGCCCCGGCCGTTCTCGCCTCGGCCGCTCTCGACCCGGGCCAGCCCCAAGGCCGGGCTGACTTCAACGATCAAGGTCGCGTCCGGCCAGGGGAATTTTTCGTTTTTGGCGAGGATTAGGGCCGGGTCCAAGCCCAAAGCCCCTTGGTAGGCCACGTTGCTTAAAACGTAGCGATCCATGACCACCGTCTGGCCCGCGGCCAGGGCCGGGGCCAGGTTTTCCTGAACGTCATAGGCTCGGTCCCTTAGGAAGAGGTCTAGCTCGTCGGCCGGGCTAAGCTGGAGCGGCCGGCCGCCTTTGGCCATTTCCCGGATCAGACGGCCGTAGGGGCCCTTGGTTGGCTCTTTTAAAATCAAAGGCTCGTGGCCCAGGCGGGCGGTCAGGGCGGTTTTTAAGTTTTGGGCCAGGGTGGACTTGCCGGCTCCGTCCAGCCCCTCTAAAGCCAAAAAGAAGCCAGGCCTCACTCGCCCACCAATCGGAAGGGCTTGTCCACGGAGACGGTTTTTTCGGGCCTAATGTTGTCGGTCAAGGTGAGCCTTAAGACGTAGGAGCCCGCCGGCAGCCCTTGCACGCCGATGGTCATGGCTAGCATGTTTTCCACGCTAAAGGTTCGGTAGCCGCTCATCTCATAGGGACCTAGCTTATCTTGGTTGGCGATGAGCCGCTCGTCGGCGTCCAAAATGGCGAAGGCCCCGTAGATGGAATAAGCGTAGGTTCCGTCGGGTTCTTTTTGCTGGGTGAAGCCGTAGGGCTCGCTATATAAAATGAGTGGCTCGTGAGACTGGAAGTCGGCCCCCTCTTTCGGGACGTAGGAGCCGAAGTTTTCCGGTTGCTCCACGACGAAGGCCACGTTCCGAACCCCTAAGGGGACGTCGTTCCAGATGGCCTCCTGGGCGACCCAGATGGCCTCCAAGGCGCTTTTGTCGTCGCCGGCCACGTGGGCGGCCTTGGCCCGGTCAAGGGCGGCCGTGGCCTCAGGGGAGGCGGCCAGGCTAAGGCCGCTAGCCGCCGAAAGGCCCCAAAGAGCGAGGCAGAGAGCCAAAAGATGTTTTATAAACGGCATTTCGCCCCCAGATTAAATGGTTATTCGTTAAAAGCGACCACGCCCGTGTCGATGTCGTAAACGCCGCTAATGACTTTAAGGCGCCCGGCTTTTACGGCCTCGTTAATCGTCGGGCTGACCATGGTCAGCTGCTCCCGGAACATAGAGGCCGACATTTTGATGGCCGCCTCCAGGCGGCTCGACTCCTGGAGGGACTCCACCGCCTTAGCCACCGGATTGAGTTTGGCCAAAAGCTCGCCCAAGGCCCCTGGTTCGTGGGCCCCGGTCACCGAGGCGGTGACGGCCCCGCACTTGGTGTGGGCCAGGACTAAAATAATCGGCACCCCTAAATGGGCCACCGCGTACTCTAAAGAGCCGACCTGGTCGACGCCAGGGACGGCCCCGGCGGCCCGGATCACGAAGAGATCGCCAATGCCCTGGTCGAAGATCTTCTCCACCGGGGCTCTAGAGTCGGAGCAGGATAGGACGGCGGCCAAGGGGGTCTGGCCGTCTCTGGCCAGCTTAGCCATCAGGTCTTTGCCCGATCTGGGGTTGGTGGCCTGGCCGGAGGCGAACCTGGAGTTGCCGTCCTTTAAAGCCTTTAAAGCCGAGTCGACGCTGTTGGGGTTTTGCGGGACGTGAGCGCCTTCCTTATGCTCCTCGGCCAAAGACGAGCTGGCCAGGAATAAAAGAGCGGCGGCGAGAAAAGCGACGATAAAAATAGACAAATGGACCCTCAAAGCATGGAAAGATGAGCTAGGAAAATTACGCATAATTTTAATCCTAAAAGGTCGGCCCGAGGCCGGAAAACTCGATTGACTGGCCAAAAAAGACTCGCCATCCTTAAAATCTTCGTTCGCCAAAAAAAATCGCTTGAGCGCGACTATAAGCCGAAAAAAAGTAGAGAGCCAGGCGAATCGCGAGGCCGTCGCCTGGCGGCGGCGCGTCGACTCCGCCAAAGTGGATTTCGTCTTTTCTATTGACTGGCTTTACCCTTACAGGGCGGGTAAAGCCAACGCGCCCCTAAGGGAGACGCCAAGTTCAAGAAAAGCTTTCCCTTAGTTTCATCAAAGACGCGACAATGCTTATTATAAAAACGCTATTAAAATTATTTATAAAATAAATATGGCTAAAATATTCTATATTGTTTGTCTTTAACAGAGATTGACCGGAGTTAAAGCCGTGTCCCTGCCCTGATGGCCAGGAATTCTAAATCCAAACTTCGGCTAAGCTGGTTAAAGTTTACGCCTGGCTATAGGGCATTCCCGATCCCGTAACGACTAATTATACCAAACTTCGGCTAAGCTAGCGTTAAAGTTTACGTATGGCGAAGAGCTTTTCCGCTCCCGCAGCGACAAATTATACCAAATTCTCCCAGCCTAGAAAAGTCGAGAGCCCAATTGGCGGGAAACGAAAATTTGGAAATCGCGGTTTTTTCGGGCCGACCCCAGTCTTAAGCCAAGGGAGGACTCGCGGGTTATGGTCATCAATTTAGGACGTCTCTTGATTTTTCGCGACCGTTAAGGCCTCAAGGCGGGCTCAAAAGAGTTGGCCCCTCCTATGCCGGAACCGGAACGGGGCTGACTTTTAGGATCCGTCAGTTTAAGGCTCTTCGCGAAAGTCCGATTTTTAAGGGGCCACTATAAGCGCGACCGGCTGCCCTCGGCGGCCACCAGGGGGCGACGACAAGTTCAAATCCTTGATCGGAGCGGCTAGCTCCCGGTTTATCTGGCTGGCCTAACCCTTGCCAGATAAGGCCAAGGGAGGCGTTAAAGGTTTTTATTCAGCTCTTAGCCGGTCAAGCCGTCATAATTTAAAAGGCCCTAAGTAAGCCAGGCGTAAGCGAATAGGCGTTCTCTTTGTTTTAAATTCAATACGCCGTAAATTTCCAGATAAGTCGTGACCACAAAACCGATCTAAGCCCTTAGAGGGAGTCGAGTCGGTAATTGTATTTTTAGCATTTTAAGTATTTCTTTTTGTTTTGCTGTTGGTTCATATATATGGAGATGATCATTATAAACGCCACAAGTAATTCCTCTCAACTCAGTAATACAATCGATAGCATTAAATTTTTGTTTATGACATATTTTTTGTAGTTTAAAATAAACAATTGTAGTAATAAACGACAGTAGCAAGTGCCCATTAAATGTTTCAAGACTATGAACGCTGAGAGGGAGGAATCTAGCATAATTTTTATTAGTGTCAAATATTTGCTCTATGGTTTGACATGAATAATAATATGGAATAACATCTTTTATATCAATCTTTAGTGATGAAATCATGACAAACATGCCGGCTGTTTTAAATTTCATTTCATATTCATCATTAGACATAGGTTTATTAGGATTCTCACCCAAGCTGAAATTGTTAGTAATTTCATTATTTTTAGATATATCAATGCCTATATATGCATAAGCAGTACGATTATTAGGCAATTTAATCTTATTAATAGTCATAAATAGTAGTTGGTTATTGTATACTAGACGATTAGAAGCCTGTATTATATTATCGCAATTTTGTGCTAATAATTCTTTATATAGACAACTATTAGATATAAGTCTAGTCATAAAGTCTATGCCTAAGCTATATAATTCTTCAAGATTACTCTCTGAATTATAACCAACATCAAGCACAGAATAATCAATATTTACGTTTAATGATTTTAGTTCATCAAATATTTCCTGTAATGTAATAATATCGACAACATTGCCATGAATTACTCTATAATAGATCGGGTTAAAGGACTCTCGATCTACTACATATATTAACCTTATTTGATTAACGGCTCCATTACCGGGATCGCTAAGGGCGGCGATAGGCGATTTCATGTCATTTGGCAGTCCGGGGCCGTCGAACAAGACGCCAACGGATTTTCCTTCAGGGCGCGTCATCTCAATATAACGTCTGTGAAAGTCTCGTCGGAGCTCGTCGCGTCCAAGTTTAGCGAGGAGCTCGCTTATGGCTTGAGACGACAAGTCGCCTTTAGGATATAAAATTGAAGTATAAGTTTGCTCAAAGAAAGAACTGGCGTGAGTATCGGGGTGGCAATCTAATAGCCTGTGCATAACCAGGGCCATAAGCGTGTCTGGCGAACTCGTCTCCGTGTCTCGAATCAGATTTAACAATCCACTCCGTTCTAGTAGCGTGTGGACGCAATAAACGTGTCCAAAGATAAGGCTGCCTTTAGCTATAGCCGCGTCAATTCTATCTTCGGCGGTCGCCGTTGGGTAAGAAAAACCTTTCTCCAAAGAATAGAAAAATTCTCCTCTCGCCCTGTTTCGGAATTTGCCCTCCGTTCCGTCTTCCGACATATTAAGGACCCGGCCTAAATAAAGAGGGTTATTGACTTTCTTCCCGTTCACCCTGGTCGGGGTGCAAACGGCGGCGTAATCCAGTCCTTTGCTTTTATAGACCGATATAAAGGGCTTGCTCAATGAGGGCCTCTTAAAAATGAGCCTGAAAGTATGGTCGCGACGCTAGGGTCACAACCAATTGTGACCACAATATTGCCATAAACCCGAGGCGAAGTCAAAATATTTTTTTGGTTTTCGATGAAAATATCGCGTTCTAAGCCATAAAAATCGCGTGGCCGCGACTAATCTGGGAATTACGGATAAGTGGAATATAGAACAATTAAAACAGCCTATCAAGAGGCGAGGAACCCCTTACGAACGAGG
>JAITIH010000176.1 GCA_031279525.1 Deltaproteobacteria bacterium
TTTTCCTCGTCTAAAAAGAACGTTTTGGCCACCCCGTCGAAAATGGCCGGGTCCACGGCCTTGGCCGTGGCCTGCCAGCCGTAAGCGTTGCCGACCCTTTTGGCGATCTCCTGGGCCCCTTTGTAGCCGTGCCTCTTTTGCCCCTCGATCCAGGCCGGGCATAATAGGCGGCTGGCCGCCGACCGGCTAATTTCCTCGGCCAAAGTCCTCGTCTTTAGGGCCTTGGGATTTCTGGCGTCCCCGCAGTAGTGCCGGATTTTCCGGCCCGTTAAGGACTCGGCGGCCACGGCCAGGCCCCCTTGCTCCCCGAAATAGCCGCCGCAACCCAAAAAATCGTCCGAATCCGCGTTTAGCTTAACGTAGCTCACGTCGACCCTAGAAAGGGCCGCCTTAAAGGCCCCGGGGGCCAGCTCCCCAAAGACCCCCTCCCCATACGCGTAGGACCCGTGCCGCAGGTAAACCTCGGCTAGATCCCCCTCGTCTCGCCAGGCCGAGGCCATGACGGCCAGGTAAACCCCGGAGACGCACGACCCCGGCGGGGAGGCGAAAATCCGGTAAGCCGCTCGCCGAAAAGCCAAGGGCGAGCCGGGGTCCGTTTTCTGGGACTTTAGGTTCTCTAAGGAATGGGCCCGGACGAAATTGGCCTCGACCGGCTCATCTAAGCTCGCGACTTTTAAAATGGCCCGGTCCAACTGGTCGACCGTCCCCCCGAAGGAGTCCCGCATGATCCCGGAAATCCTGACGATAAGGTCGATCCGGGGCCGGCCCAGCTCGGCCAAGGGGACGACCTCGGTCCCCGTCAGAGCCCCGGAGGCCGCCCACTTGGGCTTAAGGCCCATTAAGGCCAGCATCTGGGCCAGATCCTCTCCGTCGTTCTGAAGCAGATCCGAGCTGATCCAAAAAAAGGCCACGCTCTCCGGCCAGCGGCCCTCCTCCTTAAAGTGCTTGGCGGCCGTCTCCTCGGCCAAGGCCGCCCCGACTTTAGTGGCCGCCGGGGTGGGCAGCCGCCGGGGGTCTTGGGTGTAAAAATTGCGGCCCGTGGGTAGGACGTCGGCCCGGCCGCGCCAGATGGAGGCGGACGGGCCCGGCAGGACGTACCGCCCCGAAAGGCCCTCTAACAAGGCGGGGATCTCCCGCGAGGCCCGGGCCCGGGCCAGGATGTCGGCCACCCGCGTGGCCAAGGCGGCGAGATAGGCTGGGTCGGCCGGCGGCCGCCCCAAAAACTGGCCGACTAGGCCTATAAACTCGGCCGAAAAAATGGCCCCAAAATCCCCCTGGCCCTCTCCCTGGCCATTCCCTTGGCCCTCGACATTCCTCTCGCCCTGACCATCGCCCTGACCATTCCCTTCGCCCTGACCATCGCCCTGGCCATTACCTTGGCCCTCGCCCTTCCCCTCTTCCTGGCCGGCCACCCCGGCCGGCCGGTCGGCCCGCATGAGGCTTTTGGCCGTGGCCAGCCGGCTCTCCAAATCGACGGCCTTAGCCAGAATCTCCCGGACCGCCTGGTCCAGGCGGAGGGTCAGCTCCGCGGCCCCCGCCCCGCTTAGGGGGTCGACTAGCCCTGGATCGCTTTGGCAAGCGGCAAAGCATAGGCCAAGCTCTTGGGCCAGATAAGCCCGAAAGGACAGGGCCTCGCCGCCCTCGTAGCGAAGAATCAAGGCCGCAAGTTTAGCCAGCCGCTCTTTTTGAGGCGAGTCCCCGAAAACGTGGAGCCCCTCCTCGGTCTGGCTGTCGGCCAGAAGGGCCAAAATTTTTCGGGCCTCATAGGCCAGCTCCTCAAAGTCCCCGTCGACCAGGGGGCCGGATAGGCCAATGGCCGGGGCCTTTTCCCGGATCAGCCCCTCCAAAAGGGCCCGGCGGCCCTGGTCCTGGGTTCGGGCCCTTTGGCCCAAAAGGTCGCCGACCTCGGCGAAAGCCCCGTATAGTTCGGTCCCCGCCCCGATGGGCGGGAGGTGATCGATTAAGGCGGCGTAGGAGCGCCTTTTGGCCGTCAGCCCGTCGCCGGTGGCCCCGGCGGCGAATATATAAAGGTTGGGCAGCTCGTGGAGAGCCAGGTCGGGTAGGCACTCCTCGGAAAGAGCGGCGCTTTTGCCGGGCAAAAACTCCAATGAGCCGTGGGTCCCCACGTGGACGACCGCGTGGGCCCCGAAGCCGGCCGGGTCGGCCAGCCAGCGGTAGACGGCCAGGTACTGATGCGGCGGCGGAATCAGGGGATCTTGGAGGATCCGGCAGACCCGGCCGTCGCAGCGGGCCCCGGCGCAGCCCCGTTTGGGCTGGACCGCGACCAAGGCGTTGGGGCCTAAAGAAAGGCCCGAGACGACGATCTGGCCCTCATGGACCATGGCCGGCGGGACCTCGTCGATGGCTTCCCCCGGAGGATCCCCCCAGGCCGCCTTTAGGCTGGTCTTAACGCTCTCCGGGAAGTCGCGGTGCCACTTTTCGTAGGCCGGAAGATCCAGTAAGGCCAAGGCCCCGCCGGCCCCGACGATGGCCTCGACCGGGGTCCAGCGGAAATCGGAGAGGGCCTTTTTGGCCAAGATGGCCTCCATGAGCTCGGCCCCGCTGGCCGGGGGCTCGATCTGGTAGCCGGCGGCCTTCATGGCCTGGGCCGCCTTGGCCAAAGACTCGGCCGAGTCAAGGCCTAAAGCCGTCCCCACCGTGGCCTCGACTGAGGCGCAAGGGGAGTTGTGGAGGATAAAGGCCACCTTGCGCTCGGCCGGCGGAGTCCGCCTTAGCCTAACCCAGTTGGCCACCCGCTTAGCTAGCCTTCTGGCCCTTTCCTGGTGAGCCGTTCGGCGGGTTTCCTCGGCCCCTTCGGGGTCTTTTTCCGAGCCGCCGACGTAAAACGGCTCTATGACCCCCTCAAACTCGGTCATGGTAATGGTCCAGGCCGCCTCCAGCCCCAGGCCCCTAGGGTTGGCTTGCCACTGGGCGTTGCTTTGGCCCCAAGAGCAAAGAGGCTGAAAAACGGGGGCCCCTAACTCCCGAAAAAGCCTGACGTTAGCCCTGGCCGGGGAGTCGTCGCCGACGAAGGTCGGCTTTACGTCCTGGCCCTCGTTGGAAAAATGGCTGATGAACTTAACTATGGCCTCGACTTTGGGCCCGTTGGCCCCGCCGAAATTTTCCAAGGCGAAGGGGATGGCCCCGGTCTCGCCCGGACCGTCCGCCCAAGAGGCGAAGGCCGGAAGGACCATTAAGCCTTCCCGTTCCAAGGCCAAGATCGTCTCGGCCTCAATGTCCGGCCGGGCGATGGCCCAAAAGAAGCGGTTGACCAATAGCCCCACGGCCGGGCCTAAGCCGTGGGCCTTAGCGTAAGGCCTAAGCCAGTCGAGAAACTCGGCTAAGGCCCCGTAATAAACTTTAGGGGCCTTAGGGTGCCAGAAGCCGAAACGGGGCAGGGTCTCGGGCGGCGGGGCTTTTTCGGGCTCTTTTTCGGCCAGGGCCTTTAAAAACCGCCAAAAGTTCTGGCCATTGGCCGGGCCTCCCTCGACCAAATATTGATTGGCTCTGGCCAAGAGCTCCGGGTCGACGTTGCCGCCCCAATCGGCCCCGTCGTGGCCCAGCTTTAGGTAAGGTTTGTCCGAAGGCCAGTTTTCCAGCTCGCTTTTAAGGCTATCGGCCACTCCTTCCCCCGCGTCGTGGATAAAAAGAAGATCCGCCTCCCTTACGGCTTTCGCCGCTTTCTCTAGGTCGGCCAAAGCCTTCCGGCCGCTAAAGGCCGTAAGATCCACGTCCCCCAAATCCAGCGATTTATAGGCTGACCTTAAATAGCCGCCGTAGATGGACCCCAAAAAGGCCGCGATTTTCATTTTCGTCTCCTCTTCGCCTATCCAACGCCGGCCAAAAAGCTCGATCTCTCGCCGCCCTTGGCCAAAGGCTAAGGCCCATATATATTGGATAGGGCTTTTCAATGGACTAAAGCTAGCCCTTACGACCGCCCGCGCCGCCCAGCGAAATCTCCCTTATCCATATAGATAGGGCCATCTTTCGCTTTTGCCCATAAAGGGGAGAGTTTTAGCCTTAAGCCCGCGCCGCGCGGCTTTTCTCTATCCATATGAATAGGGCTTTTCATATGGACTAAAGCTAGCCCTTATGACCGCCAGCTCCGCCAAGCGAAATCTCCTCTATCTATATAGATAGGGCCATCTTTGATGGTCTCGCAAAAAACCCTGTTTTCGGGAATCGTTGGAAAAACCTTTTCATAATTTCAAGAGGTTATTTTTCTGGGTTTCATTTTCCGGACTTTTTGCGAAGCCATTATCTTTCGTTTTTGCTTCGAAAGGGGGATTTTAGGCCTTAGGACCGCGTCGCGCGGATTTTCCCTATCCATATGGATAGGGCTTTTCAATGGACTAAAGTTAGCTCTTAAGGCCGTCCGCGCCGCCCGGCGAAATCTCCCCTATCTATATATAGGGCCCCGCCCTCGCGGCTAAGGGCCTTTGGCCTAACTCCTCCAGCCCTAAAACCGCCAAGCCAGACCCAGGCGAAAATGGGCCGGCGGGCCGTATAAGCCGTCGGAATAAAGCCAGTCGCGATTTAAAGCGTTCTCTAAACTAAATGAAAGGCTAAACTGGCCCAAGTCCCACTCGGCCCGGATTCCATAAAGGGCGTAGCCTGGGATGTTGGAGGTGTTATTTCGGTCCTCCCAGGCCCGGGAGCGGTAGTCGACTTTCAAGATGGCCGAAAATCCGGCGGTCGGCCGAAAGGCCAGCTCCGAGGAGCCGGACAGCCTGGAGCGGCCGGGCAGGGTTTTGTTCAGCTCTAAGTCTTTGGCCCGGGCGTAAGTCAGGTTGGCCTTTAAGGCCAGAAACTTCGCTATTTCCCAGTCCAATCCCAAATCCCCGCCTTCCACGACCACCCGGCCTAAGTTTTTGTACTGGCCGACCCCGGAGTTGGCCGGCCGGTCGTAGGTGATCCGGCCTTTAAGGCGGTTATGGAAAAGGTTCAGCCGAACCGAGAGTCTTTGGCTAAACTTATAGGTCCCAGACAGGCCGTAATTGTCGGCGATCTCTAGGTCTAAGCCAGGGTTGGGCTCGGTTGAGCTGGAGCGGTTGTAGCGCTGCTGGTAAGAGGGCGCGTTGGCCGCCCGGCCGTACTTAAGGCCTAAGGTTAAGGGCCCCTTAGCGTAGGCTAAGCTCGCCTCGGGGTTTAGGTTGTTTTTGAAGGCCGAGTTGTAGTCGAACCTCGCCCCCACTGAGACCGAAAGCCCCGCGATAGGCGTTTTGGCCTCGGCCCGAAAGAAGGCGTGCAGGGAATGCTCGCTCTTTTGGCCAAAGTCCGAGCTCTCGGCCCAGCCCTTTTTCCCGCCCCCGCCTAAGGTCAGGTCAAGCCAGCCGGTCGGCTTTAAGGCCACGGAGAGGTCTTCTTTGGCCTCGGCCACCGTAAGGCTCTGGCTTAACCCGCGGCTAGGGTCGACGTTGGCCACCTGGCCCCTTTGGTAAGATAAGACGTTAGTTAAACGACGCCACTTGGTTTCCTGGCCTACCTGAAAAAGCTGGCTTCTTTTGCGAGCTTTAGGGGTGGGATAAGCCGGGTACCCAAATAGCCCCCTTTCGTCGTCGATGAGAGAGCCGGCCAAAGAGACGCTCCCCTCTTCTAAGCGGCGAGAGATTTTTAGGCTCCCCCGATAAATCAGCTTGTCCTCGTTGGGCCAGTAGCCGCCGTGCTCCTCCCGGCCGGCCTGGGCCGCGATCCCCCAAGGGCCGGAGGCGACCGCCAGATCGGCCTCGGCCCGAAATAAGCCATAGTCTCCGCCATAGAGCTTAAGGCCGCCGGAGAGCTTGTCGGCTGATTTAGAAGTCAGCAAAACCACCCCGGCCGAGGCGTCCTGGCCGTAGATCAGGCCCCCGGCGTCCAGAATTATCTCGACCCGCGCAAGGCTCTCCGGGGACAGATGGTCCCAGGCCACGGCGTTAAAACCCGAGGAAGGGTCGGTGATGGAGGCCCCGTCCAGAAAAACCTTGACCTTATACGACCCATGGATGGAGACCGAGGAGGTCGAGGCCGAGACCCCGGGAACCCGGTTTAACAGCTCAAAAACCCGCGCGACCTTGGCCGCCTCAATCTCCGCGGCCTCAATGACCACCCGGCCCGCGTCGGCGCCGCCGGCCGCGGCCGGCCAAGCCAAAAAACCAACGATAATTAGGGCCAGGGCCGCTAGAGCCCAGACCGCCTGGAACCGGGCTAACCGGGCCAGGGCGGCC
>JAITIH010000180.1 GCA_031279525.1 Deltaproteobacteria bacterium
TTCCGAAAAATCAAGAATCTCGACCGATAATACTTTATTCTTGGCTAGAAATCCGGGATCCTGGCCGGAAATCCGGGATCCTGGCTGAAAATCCTTCAAATCTTCCCGTCGAATCCTAAAAATTTCCCCATTAATCCGAAAACCCCGCCCAAAATAAGGCCGGCGTCGATTGACTTATTTTGGGGGCGGGGGAAACCGCCTTCGCCGCCTTGGGGGCTTAGCGGAGCTCTAAGAGCCAAAGCCGCGTGGCCGCTAGATCCAAAAACCGCGCGGATCGACCTAAGAAATCGGAAGGTCCTTTTTTTGGCTCTCTAGCCTGTCGCTGGGGATTTGAGCGGCTTCGGCGGTTGGTCGAAGTTGCCTAGTAAACCCCTTCTTTCCAGAAACTCTAAAAACGGTTCAAGGACTCTGGCTTCGTCAAGCCAGAGATCGATCAGAGCGAAGATTTTTTCCCCGGCCAGGGCTAGATCCTCGGGAACCGGGTCCCAGGCGACCTTGGGGGCCAGGTAGACCGGGACATGGCCCAGCCGACGACCGGAGAGGACCAACCGAAAGTGGCCCCCTTGCGGGCTGGGCCAGCCAAAGGCCGGGTCCTCATGCGCGCACCAACCGCACCGGCCGCAGAGCTTTTGGTTTAGCTCCAAGGCGGTCTCCGGCTTGGAGGAGCGGGAGATGGCCCCGTTCGGGCAGTTGGCCACCAGGCGCGCGACTTTGGGGGAGAGGGCGGCCAGTTCCTGGTCTATGACCGGGTAGACGCGGCGTCGCCCCTGAAAGGTCAGGTCGGCGTACTCGTAAAGGCCGCAGTCCTGGCCCTGGCCGGCCTGGCAGCCGGCTATGGAAATCACTAAGGGGGCCCGGTCGCCCAGGGGCGGCCAAGGGCGGGCTTTGGCCAAGGCGGCCAAGGCCTCGGCCGTGGACAGAGTGTCTTTGGTCGCTTCTTTGCAAAAAAACAAGCCCGGACAAGCCATGAGCCTAAAAGGCCAGTCCCCGGGGTCGGGGGCTGGGGCTGGGGCCAGCTTGGCCGCCTGTTCCAGCGACTTGCGGTCGTTAAAGAAGACGTCCAGCTCGTTGTGGGGGCCTAGGCAGACCCGGTCGCCGCCCAGCTTGCGGGCGGCGGCGGCCAAGGCCTTTAAGTCCTCGGCCGGCGGTGGGCCTAGCCAACTGGACCGGAGGAGAAAGACCGGCCAGTTGTCCCCGGCGGTCAAGCTAAAAGCTCGAGGGGCCTCTGGCTTGACCCGGACGCGGCCGGGCTCGTCGACTAGGCTTAACCTTAGGAAAAAAGCCGGGGCCTGGGCCAGCCGGTCGGCGGCTGGCGCGGGCCGGGCGGTCAGCATAGGCTCCAAAATGGGGGCCGACTCCATGAGAGCCCCGGCCGGGGAGGGAGCCTCGGTCAAGGGATGGGTGGCGTCGGAGCTAAGATTGGTCAGCTCGTTGGGGACCTGGGCTAGGGCCGTCTCCTCTGGGCTTAAGTCCAGCTCCAAGAGGTCTTGGGTCGATTTGGGGGCCTCGTCCGCGTCGCTCATAGTCGCCTCTAGTGGTTAGGCCTGGCCCTCGCCGCTAGGGCCCTGGGGCGCGGGGCCGCCCTGATCGCCCTCGGGCGGGTCTTCGGCGGCGAGTCCGTTGAGGTCGGCGCGGCTAGCCGACTCGCCTTCGCCCTCGGCCATAACGTCGACGACGGGCGGGGCCATCGCCTGATCGAGAGTTAAAGGGACGGCCTCGGCCGCAAAATCTCTGGCCGCCTCGGCTTGAGGATCTAGGCTTAAGGCCGGATGGCCGTAGTCGTCGAGGGCGCCTAAACACGTCTCCGTGGGCTTAAGGTCCAGGCCGTCGATCTCAAGGGCTTCGATTGCCAGTCCCTCGACGGCGAGGGAGTCGACTTCAAGGCTGACCGCGGCCAGGCCCTCGTCGGCCAGGCCATAGTCGACTTGGCCGTAGCCAGCGAGGCCGCCGTTAGCCAGCGGGCCTTCGGTTGGCTCTCCCTCGCCATCGGCCTGAACGTCGATTATGGGTACGTCTTCCGCCGACTCGCTTGCCGCCGGGCTTAGCTCGGACCTAAAGCCCTCGGCTGGGTCGACCGCCGTCCAGCCTGCCGCTGGGTGGGGCTCCTCCTGCGGGCCTTCGGCCGGAACGCTAAAGGTGGGATAGGGATTTTGCCCATTGCCGTCAGCCAGATCGCCAGCGCCTTCGTCCTGAACGTCGATTATAGGGAGATCTTCCACTGGTTCGCTGCTAACCGGGGCGGTCGCGGCCAAGAAGCCATCGTCAGGGAGTGGTTCCGGTCGGTCGCCCTTAGGCGAAAAGCCATTGGCGTCGGTGGCGACGTCCAGGCGGTCGCTCTCAGGCGAAAAGCTATCAACGTCTTTGGCGACGTCCAGGCGGTCGTCCTCAGGCGAAAAGCTATCGACGTCTTTGGCGGGGTCTGGGGCGACGTCCAGGCGGTCGCCCTCAATCGAAACGTTTTCGGCGGCGGAGCTTTCTGGCCGGGGGCCTTCAGGGGAAACGTCGTCGGAGGGGCGGGCTGCCGCGACAGACTCGGCGGGATCCGGGCCGTTAGGGGGAGTTTCGACGTCAGCCGAGGCGGTTTCCCAGCCTAGCTCGTCGGCCAAAGCGATTTCCCGCGCGGATTGGCTAAAAAAGGCCAGGCCCAGGCGGCGAACCATTTCCGGGAGGGTCTCGTCATCCGGCAGATGGTGGGTGTACCACAGGTCGTGCAGCTTGAAGACGACGTCCAGGGTCGGCCAGGCTTCGGTCAGGTCGAAGAAGCGATAGGACTCCGGCGGGATGGGCTCGTGGCCAAAGCGGTGGCGCCCCCCTATCCATATAGTTAAGCCCAGGCCGTCCTCGGCCAGGACGATCCCCGCGTCGGCCCTTTCCATGGCCAGGCGGCAGTCCTGGGGGCAGCCGGCCAACTCGACCCTAAACCCGTCGTCGATCTCTTTTTTCAACTCCTCGGCCAGATCCAGGAGCAAATCGGCGTGGTTGGCCCTTTGGCCTCGGCAAGGGCCCCACAAAGGGCAGCGGCCCGGGTTGGCTTGGGTTTTGACCTCAAGTCGCCTGGTCCCTAAGCGAGGCAGGCTGTCCCAGAGCTCGTCCTCCCGGTCCGGGTCGAGGCCCGGCAGGCGAACCTGGCGGCCGGGGGCTTGAATAAAGCACAGGCCCGGCCCGAACCGCTCGCTTAGCTCGGCTATCTGGTAAAGGTTGTCGGCGGCCAACCAGGCATTGTCGCTCCAGTTGAGGGTAAGGCCCAAAAGGCGATCCAACTCGGGAAAAAAGGGGGCCAAGATGGAGATTAGCTGATTTTGGCGGCCAGGCCGAAAGGGGTTCAGATCCCGGCTGGCCGCCTCCCTCATGTGACGGGTCAGCGATTCGGCTAGGCTCGGCGGCTGAGGGGGTAAGAGTTCAAACATCAAAATCTCCAATCCAAAATAAAACTGACTTATTTATACTCCGAAACGCGAAAAAAAACCACTAATTCCTGAGGTTCGCTAGTCCAGCCATTCTCGCCGCCAGGCGCGGCTAAAGTCCTATAAAACCCTTGACGACCATTGGGGCAGGCTTTATTGGGTCGCGCGAGCCGAAGATTTAAGCCCTTGACGGTCGTAAGGGGCAGGCTTTTGGGCCGCTTAAGGCGGCGATGGTCGCCGCGATGTCTAGTGGGTATGGGGAACCTCGCCAATCTCGTCAATTAACGACGCCGTAAGCTCACAAAACGCGAAAAACGGGGAAAGATCATTAATTTTGGCGTCATATTATGTGGAATGGCATGAGAGAAGTTTGGAGGGAGCTTACTTTCAGCGACGTTGAGTTGGATTTAAAGAAGGGGCGGGACCCTGTCGTCCCAGCGAAAAGGTCGGCTAAGGCCGCTAAAAAGGTGGCTAGCAAGAAGGTTTACGCCAACATTTTAGACGCGCCGATTTAGAGGGGCGTTCTCGGAACTAAGGGCCATTAGCGACTTTGTCATTTTTTTTAAGCCCAGAAATGGCAAGGCGGTTCAGCTTAGTCTTCGCCCCGATTTTAACCCTTTCTAGCGAAAAGCCTTTGGATTGTCGCAAAATATTCCAATGTACCCATAACGATTTGTCCTAAAAAGTTAACATACTGAATTTATTAGATATTATTTTCATTAGGGAGGAATTTCCAGTTAATGAGGAGAAAACCAATATGGGCGTCATGCCAGAGGATAGCTTTGTTTTCCTAGGCAATGAGTTCTAAGGAGGCATTCTCTTTCAAAAAGCAAAAGAAACGCATAGGCGCGGGACCCGTGAAGAAGTCGGCGAGGAAATTTACGGAAGCTATCCACGGCCAAACGACCAAGCGTTTTGGCAGGATGGGCGCCAGCGCGACATCGAAGAATCTGAGCGAAAAAATTAGGGGCTGGCCAACCGTATCCGCGCGGGCGCGGTCTCAAAATCCCACCGGAGGATATCTCGACGCGTCGCGGGCTGGCGTCGCCACTGGCTGAAGGATAAGCGCAAGTGGCGTACATTGCGTTATAAGCGCCTTAACGACAAGCGAATGCGCGCGGAATACAACCTATTGGACATTATCTCTTTAACGCCAAAGCGCTCGAGAGCGAAGTTAAGAAAACTGAAAGGAAAGCCGGATGCGGGATTATGTTGAGCGCGACATAATCTAGAACTCCACATAAGCTGGAAATTGGCGAGTTCGGTTTGATGGGGGGCGACTGGAAACGGGGCCAAACAGTCTACCGCTCCAGTCGCCTACCCGACAAAAAAATGTGGTCCCAATTAAGGTCAGAAACTAAAGATAATCTCGCCGCGTCCATGGTCGCCTCGACGTCAACGGAACAACCGTTTGGGGGCGTTGCGGAATGTCAACTTTTTTCATCACGTTTGGCTTTGACTCGCTCACGGGCCCTTTTGATAACGTCCTTTGGGGCGCCAAATTTTTCCAAAATCTTTTCGATTTCGGGCGAATCAGCGTCTGACTTAGCGTCGCTAAAAGCTTTCAGAGCGATTTCAATCTGATTCTCGGCTCCGCCCTCGGCTCTGCCCTCGGCGTGGCGAAGTTCTGGCTCTTCCGCCACCAAAATTCGCTCAAGCCGCCAACGGTTATACTGTTCGGGGGTTTTCTGGTCCGAGGCCACCAGACCATAGCGGTCCACAAACTGAGCTAAGTCCTGGTCGGCGCTATATAATTCTTTAGGATTCTCGTCCATTTCCACGATCTCCTTTAACGACGCCTTACTCTCTTGAGCCTGACATATCGCCGTCAGCCAGCGATGCAGAGGATTTTTAAACTTGAGTTCACTTTTTCTAAACTTTGGCGGCTGAAGGCGGTGTATCTCAAATTTATCCGTCATTCGGTTGTGAAGCTAATCCTCGTAAACCAATGCCCCTTTCGAATGGAAGTCGTTGGGGTCTACCCTCTTCAACGTGAATTCGAGGATTGTGAGCCCGATTATTCTGGGCGGCCGTTTTAACGCGTCAATGAGTTTTTCGCCAACTTTTGGGATGGAGGCGAAATTACTTTGGCAATACAATAAAAGGCTTTCGTTAATTAGTCTGAAGTCTTGCAATTGGACTTCGACGACGATAATCTCGCCGGCGGCCGTGGGCGCCTCGACGTCAACGC
>JAITIH010000311.1 GCA_031279525.1 Deltaproteobacteria bacterium
TTTCTCATGGCCCTTAAGCCATTGGCCACCACGATGAGGCAGACCCCGATGTCGGCGATGACGGCCATCCACATGTAGGTGAAGCCCAGCATGGTCAAGAGCAGGAAAGCCAGCTTGACCGCGAAGACGCAGACGAAATTCTGGACCACGATGGCCCAAACGCTCCGGGCCAGCCGGACGAAGGCCGGGATTTTGCTCAGCCGGTCGTCCATGATGGCCACCGAGGCCGTCTCAATGGCCACGTCCGTCCCCATCATGGCCATGGCCAGGCCAATGTCGGCCGTGACCAAGGCGGGGGCGTCGTTGATGCCGTCGCCGGCCATGGCCACCACGCCCTCTTTTTTCAGGTCGGCCACGACTTTGGCTTTGTCCTCCGGCAAAAGCTCTCCGTAATAGGCGTCCACCCCGGAGGCTTTGGCCACGGCTTTGGCCACGGCCAAGTTGTCGCCGGTCAGCATGACCGTCTTAAGACCCATGGCCTTCATGTCCTTAATGGCCGAAAGGCTCTCGTCTTTAATGCTGTCCGAGACGGCGAAGATGGCCAAGGGCTGGCCCTCCTCCAGCAATAGGACCGCGGTCTGGCCGTTTTCGGTCATTTCCCGCCAGGCTTCCCTTGACTCCGCGTCGGGCCACTCGCCGCTAGGCAAAAGCTTTAAGCTGCCTAAATGGTACTCGCGGCCGGCCATTAGCCCGCCAATGCCCTTGCCTGGGTAGGCCATTAGGCTCTGGACCTCGACTAGGCTTCCTATGTCCGAAAAGCTCTCGAAAATGGCCCGGGAGACCGGGTGGTCCGAGCGGGCGGCCAAAGAGGCGGCCAAGAGGTTGGCCCTTTGGGGGTCGGCCCCGCCCAAAGGTTGGAAGGAGGTCTCCCGGGGTTTGCCGGTGGTGATGGTCCCGGTCTTGTCCAGGGCCACGATCTGGATCTTCCGGCCGTCCTCCAAAACCGCCCCGCCTTTGATGATGAGGCCTTTTTTGGCCGCCGCGGCCAGGCCGCAGAGGATGGTCACCGGCACGGAGATGACTAAGGCGCAGGGGCAAGAGATGACCAAGAGGACCAGGGCCTTGTAAACCCCAGCTCCCCAGGGCTGGCCCAAAAATAGGGGCGGGATTACGCCCACCAAAAAGGCCAGGAGGAAAACCGTGGGAGTGTAATAGGCCGCAAACTTGTCGACGATCCTTTGGACTGGGGCTTTTTGGGTCTCGGTGGCCTCGACGAAGGAAGACACTTTGGCCAAGGTGGAGTCTTTAAACGCCGCCGTGGTCTCGTACTCAATGGAGCCGGAGCAGTTGACCGTCCCGGCGAAAACCTGGTCGCCGGGGTTTTTGTCCACCGGGACGCTTTCGCCGGTCACCGGGGCTTGGTCTATGGTGGTAAAACCGCTGACCACTCGCCCGTCCAGGGGCAATTTTTCCCCGGGCCGGATTTGAATGAGCGTCCCCACCGGGACTTCCTCGGCGTTAATTTCTCGCCACTGGCCGTCGGCCGAGCGGACGGTGGCCTTATCGGGGGCCAAGCCCAAGAGATCGGCGATGGCGGCCCGGGCTTGCCTAAGGCTTCGGT
The DNA here is from genome assembly GCA_031279525.1 of Deltaproteobacteria bacterium. Lineage (GTDB taxonomy): Bacteria > Desulfobacterota > Desulfarculia > Adiutricales > Adiutricaceae > JAIROO01. The sequence goes on from JAITIH010000311.1 coordinate 1,562, forward strand.
CCTCTAAGCCCTCGGCCAAGGAGAAGAGGGCCAAGACCATGGCCCCTTCGGCCACTTCCCCGATCAGGACGGCCCCGGTCACGGCCAGGCTCATGAGGGCGTTCATGTCCAGGCGAAAGCGCCTAAAGGACAAAAGCCCTTCCTTGTAAACCTCAAAGCCGCAGCAAATGAAGGACAAAATCGCCAGGCCCACCGACCAATAGATGGGCGCCTCGCGCCAGTGCAGCCCCTCGGCCGCGAAGGCCAATAGGGTGGCGACGATGTACTTTTTCCAAGGAGTGGGCTTTTCCTCGGGCTTTTCCTCGGCGGCCAGCAAGCTAGCCTCGAAGCCGGCCTTCTTAAAGACCTCGCCAATGGCCTCGACGCTAAGGAGGCGGCGCTCGACGGCCACGGTCCGCGCGTTCAGGTTAAAGTCGAGTCGACCTAAGCCGGGCATTTTGCTAAGCTCGCCGCGCAGTTGGTTGACTTCCATGGCGCAGCACATGGCCGGGACGTGAAAGCGGGCGATCTCGCCTTGGGCCGGGGCCGCAGGGGCCTTAGGGGCCTTACTGGGGGCGGTTTTGGCCTTCATTGGGATAGGCGGGGCGGGGGCGGGGCCGCCTTTGGGGGCCGACGGCGCGGCGGCCTTTATAAAGGCCCTAACGACGCGCTCGATGGGATCGGCGGATGATAGGCGATGGGAGACGACGATTAGGTCGTCGGCCAAGTTAAAGTCCAGGCCATTGACCCCGGCCAGTTTTTCCAGCTCGGCCTTTAAAAGCCCGTTCTCCGCGATCTTGGCCAGGCCAGGCGCCGCGAAGAAAACGGTTTTAAAGTCGCCCGCGGCTGGGCCGGGGTCCAGTTGGGCTGGCTCGTCGTCATCCTCGGCGGCCGAGGCCTGGCCTCCATTTCCCCTCTCCTCGCGAGCGGCGGGCGACAGGGCGCCGGAACCCCCCAAGGCATGGGGGACGTGTGGGACGTGATGGGCCTCGCCCTCGTGGACGTGGCCGCAGACTGGGCAGTAGCGATTCATGGCGAACTCCTTTTGACGGGATATTAACGAAATAGCGTCTCGTCATATTGACAATAATAAGGTCTATAGTTACTATAGAGTCAAGGGGTAATAGGAAAAAATTTTTTTTAGGGGAAAAAAATCGTGGCCAAATCAAGGAACGAGACGATAAAAATCGGGGAACTGGCCAATCTGGTCGGGATCCAGGTGGTGACCGTCCGCTATTACGAGAAGGAAGGCCTCTTGGACAAACCCCAGCGCACGCCTAACGGTTACCGGACCTACCGCCGGGGAGACGTGGAAAGGCTCCGCTTCATCCGCCACTGCCGGGACCACGGCATAACCATCGAGGACATCAAGACCCTGTTAAAGCTTCGGGAAGCCCCGGAACGGGACTGCATGGAGGTCAACACCTTGGTGGACGAGCACATTAAAAAGCTGGAAGAGCAGTTGGCGTCCCTCCAAGCCCTCAAAAGCCGCCTGGTGGAGCTGCGTGGCAAATGCCCCCACAGCGGAGCCATCTCCAAATGCGGCATCCTAAGGGACCTGGACGGCTATCACTGTCGAGCCTGGCAAGCCGAAGAGAGCCAAAACCAAACGACTTAACGACTCTAAGGGCCATAGGGCGAGCCGCGGGCGGTTTGGCTAATTAACTAGAAAAATAATCTAAAAGTATAAATTTTAACTTTTGATTTTTTAAAATACATATTAATAAAAAATTACCTAATAATAATGCCAATAAAACCAATAAAATAACTATTT
>JAITIH010000318.1 GCA_031279525.1 Deltaproteobacteria bacterium
CCGGTTCTGCCTGGAGATCTCCTTTGGCTTTGGTCGGCCTGGAGGGCGTTGGCGCGTCTGGCCCGATCTCGCTGGCCGCCTCGGGAAGCGGTTCTGCCTGGAGATCTCCTTTGGCCTTGGTCGGCTCGGAGGGCGTGGGCGCGTCTGGCTCGATCTCGCTGGCCGCCTCAGGAAGCGGTTCGGCCTGGAGATCTCCTTTGGCTTTGGTCGGCCTGGAGGGCGTTGGCGCGTCTGGCTCGATCTCGCTGGTCGCCTCGGGAAGCGGTTCTGCCTGGAGATCTCCTTTGGCCTTGGTCGGCTTGGAGGGCGCGGGCGCGTCTGGCTTGGCCTTGGCCGGGGCCGCGGATTTTGGGGTTGGCTTGGCCTTGGCCGCCTTCGAGGGCTTAGGCGAGGCGGACTCGGGCTCGCTAGCCGTCTTAGCCATGGCTTTTGCGGCTTTGGCCGGTTCCGGCGGGGCCGGAGGGCCGACTGGAGCCGAGTCCGGGGTTACTGGGCTAGCCGCGGGAGCCGGGTCCGGGGTTACTGGGCTAGCTGCGGGAGCCGGGTCCGGGGTTACTGGGCTAGCCGGGGGGGCTGGGGCCGGGGTTACTGGGCTAGCCGGGGGGGCTGGGGTCGCGTTGGCGGCCCGGGCCCTTTGGGCCAGAAGGTCTAGGTTCTTGCCGACCAGATCCGGGGAGGCCTCCAACAAGGCGGTGAGGCGGGCGGTTAGGGCGGCTAGGTCGGTTAATGGGGCCGCCTGGCACAGCTTGATGAGATGGGCTTCCATCAGCCAGCGGGGCTGGGGGTGGCGGGCGACCTCGGCCTGAAATTTTAGCCAGGCCTCGAAGTGCCGGTGAATGAGGGAAAGGGACAGTTGGCCGCCTAAGGCCTCAAACTCCGTCGTTTCCTTTTCCGTAAGGTCCAAAAAGTCGGCGGCCTTTGGGTTAGCCTTGTAAAGGGCGAGGCTTCTGACGTACTCCAGGACCCTTAGGGCCAGTTCCCGAAAGTCCGAGCCGAGGTCGTAGGCCTGGTCCATGAGGCTTAGGGCCGCGGCCGCGTCCCCTTTGAAGGCGGCTTGGGCCGTCTTGGAGACCAGGTCCTGGTTGATGAGGCCGAGGGCCTGGCTCACGGCCTGAGCGGTAATCTCCCCGGCCGAGGCGATGACCTGGTCCATTAAGCCCAAGGCGTCCCTTAGGCCGCCCTCGGCCTGGCGGGCCAGGATGGTCAAGGCCTCGGGGTCGGCGGCGAGGCCCTCGGCGGCGGCCACGTGGGCCAAGCGCTCGACGATGTCGTCGGTTCGGATGCGCTTAAAGTCGTAGCGCTGGCAGCGGGAGAGAATGGTGGCCGGGACCTTGTGGGCCTCGGTGGTGGCGAAGATGAAGGCCACGTGCGCGGGGGGCTCTTCTAAGGTTTTTAAAAGGGCGTTGAAGGCGTCGGCGGTTAGGGCGTGGACTTCGTCGATGATGTAAACCTTATAGGGGTTTTTGGCCGGGAGGTATTTGATAGTGTCCCTTAACCCGCGGATCTCGCCGATGCCCCGGTTGGAGGCCCCGTCCACCTCCATGAGGTCCACGCATTCCCCGTTTTGGATCTCTAGGCAGTTTGGGCATTCCCCGCAAGGCCGAGGGCCCTCGCTTTTGCAGGCCAAGGCCATGGCCAAAAGCCTCGCCGCCGTGGTTTTTCCCACCCCTCTAGGCCCGGCGAAGAGGTAGGCGTGGGCCACGCGCCCGGTCTCTAGGGCCTTGGTTAAGGTCCGCCGGACCTGTTCCTGGCCGGTTAGGTCGGCGAAAGTTTTGGGCCGGTACTTACGGGCTAGGACCAGGTAAGACATGGCTTATCCCAGGGCGGCTATGGCTTGGCGGCATTTGGGGCAGAGGCCCCCATGCTCGGGGGTGGCCTCCCGGTGGCGGGTCCAGCAGCGGGGGCACTTGGGGTCGGGGTTGACCTCGACCTTGGCCTCTAGGGCCGGGCCTTCGGCCAGCTCTAGGCGGCTTAAGATAAAGATTTCCAAGAGATCGGCCTCGTACTTCTTTAAAAGCTTAAAATCCTCTGGCGGGGCGGTCAAAAAGCAGGCCCCCTCGAGTCCCGAGCCAATGAGCTTGGCCCTTCTGGCCTCCTCTAAAGCTTTATTCACCTTATCCCGGATGGCCACGAGCCTTTCCATGTCGGCGGCCAGATTTGGGTCGCGCCACTCGGGTTTGGCCTCGGGAAACTGGCCCAAAAAGACGGAGTTGCTCTCCCCCGGCTCGACGTAGCCCCAGATTTCCTCGGCCGTGAAGGAGAGGATGGGGGCCATGAGGCGAGTTAGGGCCGGGAGAATGGCCGCCAAGGCCGTCTGGGCCCCCCGGCGGGCCGGGTCGGCCGGGGCCAGGGTGTAGAGGCGGTCTTTGATGGCGTCGAAATAAAATGAGGACAATAGCCCAGAGAACTTATTGGCCAGCTGGTAAACGTCGTGAAAGGCGTAGAGCTCGTAGGCCTTTTTGACCTTATCGATCAAAAGGCCCAACTGGTGAAAAACGTAGCGGTCCAATGGCTTTAAATCCTTAAAGGGGATCGCGTCTTTCGGCTGGTAGTCGTATACGTTCCCTAGGATAAAGCGGACGGCGTTACGGAAATTGAAATAGGCTTTGGCCAGCATGTCCAAAATGGCGTTGGAGATCCGGACGTCGTCTTGGTAGTTTTCCGCGGCCACCCACAGGCGGACGAGATCCGCCCCGAACTTTTCGATCAAGGCGCTCGGGTCGATGGTGTTGCCTAAGGATTTACTCATTTTTCGGCCCTGGCCGTCGACCACGTAGCCGTGGGTCAAGACCTCCCGGTAAGGGGCCCGGCGGCGGTTAGCCACGGAGATCAAAAGGCTCGAGTGGAACCAGCCGCGGTGTTGGTCCGAGCCCTCTAGGTACATGTCGGCTTGATCCGGAAGCTCTGGGTGGGTCTCTAAGACCGCGGCGAAGGAGGAGCCCGAGTCGAACCAAACGTCCAAGATGTCGGTCTCTTTGTCGAAGTTGCGCGACCCGCAGGCGCAGTTCTCCCCGGCCGGCAATAAATCCTCGGTCGGCCGGTCGAACCAAGCGTCGGCCCCTTCGGCTAGGATTAAGCCGTACAGCTTTTCCTGGATGGCCGGGCTGTAGTGCCAGCGGCCGCAGTCCCGGCAGAAGAAGATGGTGATGGGCACGCCCCATGAGCGCTGGCGGCTTACGCACCAGTCTGGCCGGTTCTCGATCATGCCGTAGATGCGCTCTCGGCCCCACTTGGGGATCCAGGCCACCTGGTCGATGGCCGCCAGGCTTTCGGCCCTTAGGCTCTTTTCCTCCATGGAAATAAACCACTGGGGCGTGGCCCTAAAGACCACCGGCTGGCGGCAGCGCCAGCAGTGGGGGTAGGAGTGGACGATCTTCTCCTCGGCCAGTAAGGCCCCTTTTTCCTTGAGGGCCTGGATGACCAGGGGGTTGGCCGCCAAAACCTTAAGGCCGCCTAAGTCTGGGACCTCTTCGAGGAAGCGGGCCTGGTCGTCTAAGGGGGAATAGACGGGCAGGCGATGGGCTAAACCCGTCTCGTAGTCTTCCCGGCCGTGGCCCGGGGCGGTGTGGAC
>JAITIH010000025.1 GCA_031279525.1 Deltaproteobacteria bacterium
CTTCTCAGTTGGCACGGATGACCATCGTTCGCCCCCCCTTCGTCAGTCAGGCGCTATGGCCCCGTTAACTTTTCGCGACTCTGCCCCACATCGCTTGGCCTTTCTCCTGGCCATCGCGAGATCTCAACGGGCAAGGCGGCCGACATTCGCACCCGCCTTATTTACGCGCTGCAGTTATGACGGGTGACCATGAGCCTGCAAGCCACATCAACGCCAGTATAGCTATGGAACGTTACCCAAAAGATGTCCCATAACTGGGCCGCCAATCTTTAGTCTTTTTGGGCCTTAGGTTTTAAGCCTGATAATTCCTAAGTGAACGGCGACTTTTTAATTTCTCGTCATTATCCCCACAATTTCCTAGTTCGCCGCATCGCCACAGGCTCATCTTCTGGCGAACTGGACCGGGACTGTCAGGTTTAAGCTCGTTCGGTTAATCTCCGTGGGAATCGGCGGGAGGGGCGAAACTCTCTGCACCAAGGCCACGACCTCGTCGTCAAGGGAACTATGACCGGAGCTATGGACGATCCTTGGCCTGCTGACCATCCCGTTTTGGGCGATGGTAAAGTTAATCTCAACAATCCCGCGGAGATTTTTCGCGATCGCCTCGGTTGGGTATTTTTTATTCCGGTCCAGGCGCACCCTTATTTTGGAGACGTAAGCGTCCAAAACCCTGGGGTTCCCACGGCCGGTCCCGCCACCGAGGCCGCCTTGGCCATCGCCAGGGCCGCCGCCCGCCCCGCCGCCTGGACCGCCGCCAACATTCTCTGAGCCCGCTTGCCCCTCGGCGGCCAGGTTAGGGCTGACCGCGGGAACTGAGACCGGGACGATCTTTGGCTTTGGCTTTGGCTTTGGCTTGGGCTTTTCGACTACTTCCGGGGGCGGAGGCGGGGCTATGGGCACCGCCTCTTCGCTTGAGCTTTCAATAAAGGAGGGAAACATGTCCTCCGGCACGGCCATGGGCTCAGGCTCAGGTTCAAATATTTCCGGGGGTGGGGTCGGCAAAGGGCTGGTGGCCGGCTGGTCGACGGGGCCTTCCTCGGGGGTGCCTTGACCTAATCCCCCAGGGTTGCCGCCTAAGGGGTCGTAATAAGCCAGATCCATAACCGCCAAAGGAGTCCAGTTGCGCTCGGCTCCTTCCGCGCCTACTATCAAGAGAAACAGGACCGCTCCCGCGTGGAGCAGAAAACTTCCAGTTATTGACCGGGGGTCATAAATGTCGGTATATTTCAGTTCCGGGAACATGTCTCTGACCTCATCGGCGTTTAATTGACGCTTAAAGTCGCTCCAAACGCCACGGTAAATTGGGGGTTAGGCAGAACCTTGACCTCCAGCAAAAGCTCGTCTTCTAAAGCCTCAAGTAACCCTGGGTTTTGAGACGGGCCGCCGTCTAAGTAGATGTCCCCGGATTTGGGGGCGTTGCGGTTGCCTAAAAGATGAGTTATCCGGCGGGCCACGGAGTGGTGAAGGCCTTTGATGATCCTCTCCTTGGGGACCCCTTTGGCCAATAAAGAGACGATCTCGCTTTCGGCGAAAACGACGCAAGTGCTGTTAAGCTCCAAGGGCTCGTCGGCCATCTTGCTCATCTCGCCAAACTGCTCCAAGGGCGTGTCCAATATCCGGGCGGCTTGCTCGAAAAATCGGCCCGTCCCGGCGGCGCACTTATCGTTCATTTTAAAGTCCGAGATGCGCCCGTGTTCGTTTAGGTTAATGACCTTTAGATCCTGGCCGCCAATATTGATGATGGTTCGGCAGCGCCCTTCGCTTAACCAGTGAAGGCCTTGGGCGTTGGCCGAGATCTCGTCGACCGTCTTTCCTGCCGCGGTCAAGAGCTTTTTCCCGTAGCCCGTGGCCGTGATCTGGTCGATGTCGCTTTCCGCGAGTCCGCACTCGCTAACCGCCCCTTTGACTAACTCCATGGCCAAGGACTCTTGGCCAGGGGCGGTTGGCACTTTGCGGCTCCAAGCGATTTCGTTGTTTTTCACCAGGACCATCTTGATGGCCGTACTTCCTAAGTCCAGCCCAATTTTGTAACCCATTGTCGTCCTCCAGACGCGCTCGCGCCTATCGCCTTACGTTCAATCCAATTCGCCAGAGGGCTTTGGTAAGCCCCATCTGGCCTTTAAGTCAATTCGCCTGGGCGCTTTGGTAAGCCCCATCTGGCGTCGGTCAATTCGCCAGGGTGCTTCGGTAAGCCTCCAGGCGCGTCAGAAGAGTCTGGCTGTCTTCTGAGGTGTAGTCAGTTTCTAGCTTTATGAATTTAAAGCCCAAATCCTTAAGCCTAGCCTCCAAGGTCAGGCTCTCCAAGTCGAATGGGTGGCAGCCTTTAAGAACGTGAAAAACCACTCCCTGGTATAAATCCTTATGGGCTGGAGCGATTATGTTGTTTATCCGCCGGTCGTTGTCGGAGAAAGTGGGGCAAAGGCAGCCTTGATGGTACCTTTGGGCTAAGGCTTTCAATAAACCATGCTCCGAGACGTCGTCGAAGTAGGCCGCCCCGGGAAAGATCCTCTCCGAGGAGCACAGGTCGTCCATGACCACGTTTAAGCCGGCTTCCTCCAAAAGGTGAAGCATTTTAAGGTTTGGGAAAAAAATGGGCGATCCGGCTAGAAATATGTCCGGCCCTTTTTTCTCCCGGGCCCCGAAAACAGGCAGGGCCTTTTCCAAGGCCGCCGACCATTTTTCCACGTCGTCGAAAAAAAACGAGTTGGAAATGACCATGAACCAGATTAAAGGCGCCTGGCCCATTCTTTTAAGGTCAATAAGCTTAGAGAACGAGTGCCAGGTCTTTTGGTAAATTCTCATGGAATTGGCTAAATCCTGGCGCCTTAATTTTTTTTGCCCGTAATCTGGGCTAAAAAGCTCTTGAGCAGGTAGACTTCCTCGAGCCAGCGCTCTTGGCTTTCGTCCCGGTCCTTTAAGTGGGGCAGCTCTATCCGATAAAAAGGCGGGATTTCGGTCACCCCGCAAACTTCCATCATGTCTTGGATCTTAACGACCCAATCGCAGGTGGTGGGGGCCACCCAGGCCAAAAACTTAACTCCCCTATTTCCGCGTAAATCCAGGTGGAGCTCGCCTAAGGCCGAGCGCAGCATTGGGCACATGATGGCCGGAAGCTGTGGAGCCGAAAGCCTTTGGGCGACCATGGTCCCACCAAATATTTTAAAAGGCTGAAGCCCAAAGACGTGGAAAAGCTCCAAAGGGGCCTGCAGGCACATTAAGGCCACCACCGGGCGGCCGACGCGCTCGGAAATCGTCGCTGGGTCGCGTCCCGCGGCGAGCAAATCCACGAAATATTCCAGTTCCTGGACGTAATCCGGCCTGGATTTTAAGGCTTTCGTTTCCTGGGCGGCCTCGTCGTCGAAACGTTCCAGGATTTTCTTTTTTAGTCGCCCTTCTCGATCTTCCTGACTGATGCTCATAGCTTGTCTCAAATCCTAGCCGCGTAGCGCCTCGATGAGGAAAAAACTTTTAACGGCCCAACCTTGACCAGAAGGGACTTGTCGGCGGCGCAGCCCTCAACGCATTTGAAACATCCCATGCAGTCGCTGTCGTAAACGTCGCTTTTAACCCGTTCCCTATAAACGGTCTCGTTATCCATTGAGCAGGTTCGGCGGCAGTTGCCGCAGCCGTGACAGGCCAGCGGCTCCTTGGCCAACTTAAGGAGATATAGTTTTTTGTAAAAATTCAATAAGGCCAACATGGGGCAAAAAAGACAAAAAAACCTGTCTTTAAAAAACATGCCAATCAACATCGTGGCCGTGATCAAAAGCAATGCAATCGAAAATCCCAAAGCCACGTTGGTGCTAAAATCCAAGGCCATATATTGAGAGTCAGCGGCGAATAAAGGCATCAACGCCTTAGCCGGGCAAATGTTGCAAAAGGCTAGGATGAAATCGACCGGTAACCAGCCAAACCCCGCTAAAATAGGCATAACTATAAGGTAACCTAATAAGACGTATTTTATGTACGAAA
>JAITIH010000055.1 GCA_031279525.1 Deltaproteobacteria bacterium
CGGAAATTTCCTTAATCCTCGCCCTTTTCTCCCTGACCGCCGGGGCCCAGTCCTTCCTTTTGGGGCTCTGGATGGACATGGACAAAAACCGCCACCTCCGCTAACCCCCCAAAAAAGGGGCCGGCGAGGCCTTAATGGCCTCGCCGGCTTGCCCTAAAATAAGGCCCCTTTGACCGCAGAAATCTACCCGCCTTACGGCGGTCCACCCGAAAAACGCCCATCAAAAAGGCGGTCCGCTCGAAAGAAGCCCCCCTATGGGCGGGGCCGCCCCCCACAAAAAAGGGCCGCCTTTAAAAGGGCCTCTAAGGGGCGGCGGGCTAAGCGGAAGAGCCGTCCTTAAGGCGAAGGCAGGCGCCTCGCCGCCTTTTGGCCTTAGCCGCCCCTACCGGCCTATTTCAGGCGCGGCCCTTTTGGCCTTAGTCGGGTGGCTTAGAAAACCCCCTCAAAAAATAAATAGAATAATAGCCAGGTAACATACCGACATTAATAGTTAATTTTTCTTAAGGCCCTTAAGCGGCGGCAATCCTTGCGCGGGCCTTCGCCCTATTTAGCCGCCGTTTTTTTGGGCCCCAGAGCCTTTTAGGCCGGGGGGCCCTTTTGGCCTCAACCCGCCCAGCCCTAAGCGACTCTAGGCTCCTAGGCGGCTCCAACCGGCCTTTTTGTCTTAGAATTAACGTTAGGGAATATTATCTAGAGGGTCGTTCGCGAACAGCCCCAATGAAATTTCGCTTTTTACTGGCGAATTTACCTTACTTGAGTTATAATAAAGCCTTGACTTCGCTTCGACTGTCAAAATTTCGCGGCCCATGCGCCAATTTTGAGGATTTCATGCTTTCCCCGCCGGTTAAAGAGTTCAACGCCATAGGCGTTTGCTTCCCCTCCAGACATTATTCCCTACCACTTGAAACTCGGTTGCCCAAAGCCTTTGAACTGATTGAGAACGCGGCCTATTTCTCCATCAAAGCCCCGCGCCAGTCTGGCAAGACTACCTGCGTCAAGTTTTTGGCCGACAAGATTATGGCCGAAGGACGGCATTACGTCCTGGCCTTGTCCTTAGCCCCTTTGTGGGGCGTCAACGACCGCAACCAGGCTTTGACGGAACTGGTGGCCATCGTCAATCAAACCATGGCCGTCTCGGAGTCGGAAGCCTTGCGCCAAAAAGCCTTCGCCTACGACTCGCTGCCGGCCTTAGCCTCGCCCAGCTTGAAAATTCGGGCCTTTTTCAACAGCCTTTCCGAGAGCCTGGACAAGGAGCTAGTCGTCTTTTTCGACGAAATCGATAGCCTAGCCTGGGCGCCCTTGTCCTCTTTGCTCGCCCAGCTAATGGACGGCTACCAGTTTCGCCATCAGCCTGGCCGCAATTTCCCTCGGTCCATAGCCCTGGTGGGCCAAAGGGACGTTATGGACCGCTTAGCCGAGGTCCCGCCCGAATTAAGCCTCGGCGACGGGCCGACCCTCCCCTTTGAGGGCGGTCGTGAGGTCTTAACCTTAGAAAATTTCAGCCGCGAGGACATAGAAACCCTCTACGCCCAGCACGAGGCGGCCACGGGCCAGGCTTTCGCCCCGTTAGCCGTCGAGACCGCCTGGCGGTGGACCCAGGGGCAGCCCTGGCTGGTCAACGTCCTGGCCCGCCGGGTCGTGAACGTGGTTTTAGGCCAGGACTACTCCCAAACCGTCGAGGCCGCCCACGTGGAGGAGGCGGCCATGGGGCTCGTCGACGACCGCGAGATCCCGATCAAGTCGCTCCAAGAGCGCTTAAAGGAGCCCCGGGTGGTCTCGGTCCTAGACCCGGTCCTGGCCGGGACCAACCGCCAGCTCGTCTTAAACGAGAAAGACCGAAACAACTGCGTCAGCCTAGGGATATTGGCCTTAGACGGCCAAAATCGGCTGCGCCCCCCCAACCCCTTGACCAGGGAAGTCGTCTCCCGGATCCTGACCGAGCGGATCCAGGCCAGCCTAGATCCCGAAATCAGCCAGGTTAAGTGGCGGACCGGGCGCCGGCTGCTCCTCACCGAGATCTTAAAGGTCTTTCAGGGCTACTGGCGGCAGAAAGCCTCTAGCTTCGCTTTAATGGCCAACACCTTAGACCTGGCCTCAGGGGAGATCTTAAAAGCGGAGATGAACCAGCTATTGGACTCCGAGATATCCAACGACCTCATTTACCACTACTTCGTGGCCCGGACCAACGAGCTTTTGGTCTGCAAGTACTCCGACTCCATCTACTCCCTTTCCTTAATGGCCTACCTGCAGAAGGCCTTCTCCGGCGAGGCCGAGGTCTTTAGGGATTTCTACGAGGGCCGCGGCGGGGTCGGGGTCAGGATCGCCTATAAGGGCCGCCCGTACGACCTGGAAATCGCCTTAAAAAGCCCTGACGCCCAAAACAAGGGCCTTAAACGGCTAGCCGCGTCCATGACGGTCTCCGGGGGCAAGGAAGGCTGGCTAGTCGTCTTCGATCAGGACCGGGCCAAGACCTGGGACGAAAAGATTACCTTAGAGACGGTCGTCTACCAGGATTTTTCCGTTAACGTCTTTGGCTGCTAAGGCCAGCCCTGGTCCCCCTCTCTTTAGGCCGCCTAAAGCCCAAAAGGCCCTTTTTTGGCCCGCCTTAAAGTAGCGAAGCCTCGCCGTCCACCCCGGCGAGGCTTCCTAAACTCCCCTCTGGTTAGCCCCGCGTAAAGCTTATTGGCGTTTTTTCGGCCTTAGCCGCTTGACGCCTGGAAGTGGCTTTATCTCTGGGTTTAGACGTGGCTTTAGCCTTCGGCTTGGCTCTCGATTTAGCCGCTGATCGTAAAGGACCTGACTTAAGGGAGGTTAGGATTTGGCTCTTTCCATTCCGGCTCGCTAGCTCGCCCGCCCAGACATTTCCAAGACGTAATAAGCCTTTTTTGGCCGTTCACGACCAACCCTAATAAAACGGGATTGTGGTATCGACCGCCATAGTTTCGGTC
>JAITIH010000057.1 GCA_031279525.1 Deltaproteobacteria bacterium
ACCAAGGGCCGGCCTAGGTTCCAGGCCTCGGCCGAGGGCCAAACTAGCCAGTCGGCGGCGATTTTTAGCTTAATGTCGGTCCCGCCCTCGAAGGCCTGGCCTTTAGGGTAGACCCGATAGTAGCCGCACAGGGGCCACAGGCGCTCTAAGGCCTTTTCCATGGCCTCGCCCCGGGCGGGCTGGAAAATCAGGTAGTCTTGGTACTTTTCCCGAAAGCGGGTTATGAGCTCGGGCTTAAGGCTCCGTTGGAGGTCCAAGACCACGCGGCGGCCGTTTCTTAACTCAATGACCGGGACGCTCCCGGTGTCCACGTCGAAGTGGGGCGGCTCGTCCAAGGGCAAAAAGAGGCGGCCCTTATTGACGAAGGTCTCCCCTAGGCGGGTGAAGATGACCCCCAAAATGGTCCGGGCGTTCTGAGAGTCGGCCGTGGGCATGGGGGCCGGAGGCAGTCTTTTGGTGGAGATGGTGAACTTAGGCTTGGCCCCTTCGGGGGCCCTTCTTTCGGCCGACCTTTTTGTCGGGACGTCGGAGATGTTCTCCCGGCGGCTAGTCGGCTCGGCGGCGGCCTGGACCCGGGCCGAGGCCGTGGCCACGCGCGGCCCTGGCAGGTCGTCTAAGTAAGCCCCAACCGAGGGAATCCTCAGCTCAGCCCCGACCACGATAACGTTGGGGTTTTTTATTTCAGGGTTCAAGCCCAAAGTGACCTTTATAAGGCTCCGGTAAATGAGGTTGGGGTCCACCCCCTCCCTTCTTAAGAGCCTTTCCAGGGTGTCGCCCTTCCGGACGGTCACCGTCCGAAAGACCGTGCCGTCCGGGGCCATTTCCAGCTCCCCGGCGTTTAAGCTTGACGTTTCTCTGGCCACAGCCGGCCGAGCGGTCCCCGCGATGGGGTACTGGCCCGCCGGTAAGGTCTCGACCGGCTCAATGGGGATGGGGCGGGGGCCGGCGGGGCGAGCGGCCTGGACCGGCGGGGCCTCCACGGCCGGAGCGTCGTTAAAAACGTAAGAGACGACTCCCGGCGGGTCGACTTCCTCGGCCTCGACCGGCGGGGCCGGCGGCGGCGGCTCCGCCTTTTCCACGGGTTTAGGCGCGGGCAGGTACAGCTCCTGGCCTGGGGCGATGAGGTCCGGGTTGGCGATGGCCGGGTTCAGCCTTTTCACCAACCGGATAATCTGGGCCTCCCGGGCCGCGTCCGGCTCCCGGGGCCACAGCCCCCGGCTTTTCAGAATCCCGGCCAGGTTGTCGCCTTTGGCCACGGTGTACGAGTCGATGGAAAAGGTCAGGTCCTCAAAAGTGTAGACCTCCACCGTTTTGGTCAAAGTGATGGTGGAGTCCGCCGGTTCCACGGCCTCTTGGGCCAGGGCCGGGCCGCTGGACAAAAACGCGGCCAAGGCCAGGGTCAAGCCTACTCCCCAAAGGGCTCGCCAACGTTTTCGTTTCTGGGCGCTTTCATATATAAACAACGATTGGGGCTCCATTTTCTGGTTTTAGTCGTCTTATTTTGGCCCACCTTTAGGGCCCACGGCCCCGGGCCCACAAAAAGACACAAACTCAAAAAGGCTAAGAGAGGCCCGCGAGCAGCGTAGTTCAAGTTTAATACTATAACATTATCCATGGCTAGTCAGGAATTTATCTTGGCCATAAAAGCCCCGGGATCGCCATTTAGGGGCCCTTTCAACCTTAATCTTTCCTTTAAAGCCTTTTTGGCCTTTCCGTCATTTCCGGCCTATTTGGCCTCTTTTTGGCTTCCTTGGCGATCTCTTGGGCTTTCCAGCCAGCCTTAAACCGCCCATGCCGGCTAAAAGCGTCCTTAAAATTCCTAATAAATTCCCCCTAGCCCGCATTTGGCTAGCCTTAAGCGCGCCCTTTGGCTTCCCAAGCCTCTTGGCCTTTAGGAATCAGGGCCAAAAACGGTAAAAAAACGACCTGTCGAAAGTCTTGGAAATTCCTCGCTTAGCCCTTTAAACCGGGGATTTGGCGAGGGAGTCAAGATTTCCAAACGCTCCCTTAGCCAGCCTAAAGCCCCTTATTCCCCGCCAAAAGCGAGCCTTAAGGCGAGCTAAAAAGCCCCTTCCCTATTTAGAAATCGTCGTCCATGGGGATGGCCTTGTCCAAAGCCTTTTTCGAGACCTTTTTGCCCGACTGGGGCCGGGGGCCCCCGGCCGCCCGCGCGGCCGACTCGGCCAAGGGGACGACCGGGGCCTTTTTGGCCGGACGCGGCTGGGGCGGCGGCCCGGCCAACCCATGGAGGATGTAGGAAATCCCCTGGACGGCCCGGTTTAGCAAGGAGGCTTGGCCGCTAAGGGCCTGGGAGATGTTTTCCGTCTCGGCCGCCTCCACCGCGTTCTCTTGGGTCACCTTGTCCATGAGGGCGATGGACTGGTGAACTTCCTGGATGGCCTTAGCCTGGCTCTGGCTGGCCACGGTGATGTTCCCGACTAGTTGGGCCACTTCCTCGGAGGTGGCCACCAATGACTTAAAGCTTTCCCCGGTCTGGGAGACCAGCAAAGCCCCCTCGTTGATGCGCTGGATGCTCCCAGCCAGCATGGAGGAGGTGCTCCTGGCCGCCTCCGAGGAACGGTTGGCCAGATTCCGGACCTCGTCGGCCACCACCGCGAAGCCCACCCCGGCCTCCCCAGCCCGGGCCGCCTCCACCGCGGCGTTTAAGGCTAAGATATTGGTTTGAAAGGCGATTTCCTCGACCGTCTTAATAATCTGGCTGCTGGCCTGGCCGCTGCTTTTAATCTCGGCCATGGCCTGGGCGATCTGGCTCATGGCCAGGTTGGCCTCGCGCACGTAAAGCTTGGCCTGGTCCATCAGCTCCTTGGCCTGGTCGGAATGGCCGGCGTTCCTTTTGGCCGCGCTTAAAAGGTCCTCTAAGCTAGAGATGGCCGCGAGGACGGCCGTAGTG
>JAITIH010000064.1 GCA_031279525.1 Deltaproteobacteria bacterium
TGAGTAAGGCCCTTCCTTGGCCTCCAAGGTCAGTTCCGTAAGGCTCTTGTCTAAGTCCGACTGATAAGCGATCGGTCTTTGGGAATTGGGCGGGAAATTGAGAATTATCTCGTCGCCCCTAGTCCGGTATCGGGAGGCGATGGGTCTTTCGCCGGCTAAGAGCGGCAGACTCAAGGTGACCGGGTAACTTAGGGGTTGTTCTAAAGTCACCGTGGTGAAGACTCGCCATTCCAGGCCTAAAGAGACGGTCCGCTCGACCTTGAAGAAGGGCTCAATGGCCGTCTGGTCGCCAAAGTCCGGGTCGTCGGCCTCTCTCGGCCCCTTTTCGTCTTCGGCCCCGGGGTCCGCGGCCTTTTCGCCTTCGGCGTTAGGGCCCGCGGCCTCGTCCTCGGTCGGCTTAGGCGGCCCCGCGGGTTTCGCCAAGGTCAGGAAAATGGACCCGGACGTCGGGTAGCCGCGGTCGTCGAGGCCCGAGGCCTCGTAGACCTCGCTCTTAAAGACGACCTTTTTGGGCAGGTTAACGTTGGGGAAACGGATCTGAAAGTTAGGGGTTTTTTTCAGCCGGCCCTCGTAAACGACGACGCTCTGGCCGGCCGGGGCCAGGAAGAAGGCCCGCGAGCCCATTTCCATTAAGAGCGGCGGGTCCGCGCCGCCGACTACCGTTAAACCCCGGGCCTGGAAGACGTTGGAGTCTAGGTCGGGCAGCCTGACGGGGGTCGGGACCGTGGCCTCGACCTCGAAGGTCATGGTTAAAGACTCGCTCTTGGCCTCAATGGTCAGATTGGGCAGGCCCGGGGGCAAGTCCTTGGGGTTGGGGGCGGTCAGGCGGGCCCTTAATTCGTTCAAAAGCTCTGGCGACGGCCACGTTTGGGCCTGGGCCGCGGGGGCGGCGATTAAGGTCGCGGCCAAGAGAGCGGCCAGGGCCCAGGTCGCGAAGGCCAATGGGCTTAACCCTTTTGGGGGCCCGTCACTGGGGCCAGAGGCCTCGTTAAAGGCAGAGCCGGAAGGCTCACCTGAGGCTGGGCCGGAAGGCTCGCCTGGGGCTGGGCCGGAAGGCACTCCTGGGGCCGGGCCGGAAGGCTCGCCTGGGGCTGGGCCGGAAGGCTCGCCTGGGGCAGGGCCGGAAGGCTCGCTGGGGGCCGGGCTAGGGGCCGCCTGGCTGGCTAAAGACCATTGCCGCGAAATTATGGATAAAACGTATAAGATCAGGACGACGATTAGGGCCATCCGAACTAAGCATAAAGCCCGGCGAATGGGCGGCCTTATTAGGTAGAACCGGACTTCCTGGTCCAGGGCGATCTGCCGGTTAAAGTCCAGGTTGACGGTTAGCCATCGCCAGTCTGGCCTGGCTAGGCTATTTTGGACGATGGCCTCAGGGTTGGGACGCTCCAGGGCCGACTGGTTAACGGCGACGTTAGAGTCGGGCATGGTCGGGGCCGAGCGCGGTCTGGGGGCTTCGGCCGCCATTTTTCCGTCCATGGCTCCGTAGTGGAGCTTGTTGGCCTGGTCGTCATAGAAGCTGGCCGTCTCCTGGCTTCTGGACTCCATCGAAGTGGGGCGGCCTTGTTGGGCCCTAGTGGCCCATTGGCGGTCGAAGAAAGCCTCTGACATGGGAAAGCCAAAGGCGCCTGGCATGTAGGTCCGTTTGTAGTCCAGCTGGGGGTACGTAGTGATCCGGGCCTGGTAAATCAGGAAAACGACCGTGACGAGGACGAGAAACACGGCCGAGAGGCCCAGCCAGGTTTTGACGATGGCCTGGGCTTTGCCGACTTTAGGTAGAACCTTTAATAGGGCCAAAGCTCCGATGACGTGGAGAATCACTAGCCGGGGGGCCATGAACTCGTGGTAAGAGAAGGCCACGGCTAAAAAGGCTAAAATGGCGAAGCGCGGGCCTAAGGTCTTTAAGGCGGCCAAAAAAATGACTAAGACCACGAAGAGGTCCAGGGTGTTCCAGCGGTCCCACCAGGTGACGGGCATATAAATTTCGTTGAAGGCCCTGGCCCCCTTGACGTGGAAGAGGCCGTAGCCAGGGGGTAGGTTGACGACCTGGTCCGCGCTGACCAGGCTGTGGTCCCAGCCAGAGGCCAAAAGGACGGAGTCGAAGTTTTCCAGGCGCAGGTCGGCGGTGACGTCCACCTGGCCCCGCCGCACCTGAAAGCCCGGGGTTTTTTGGCCTTTGGAGTTGACCTGCCAGGTCAGGACCTGGGGTTGGTCGTTGACGCTGGCCTGGCCCAGGATAAAGGGCGGGTCGGCCGCCAGCTGCCAGCCGCGCGTCATGGAGCCGGTCAGCTGGTCGCGGCAGGACAAACCGCGGCCGTTGAAGTCCAGCCAACACTTTCTAGTTAAGGTTAGCTGGTCCGGCCCGGGCTCTGGGTCGCCCCGACGGACGGTCTCGATTTTCAGGCTTTGGCCGGGGTTAAGGACGTAGATGGGCCATTTCTTCCAGGGCAGGTCGGTCTGGGAGGCGTCCACCTGGTCGGCCCCCGAGACCTGGGCTTGCCTTAAGGCGGGGTTTAGGCTGACCGCCCAGTTCTCCGGGCCGTACAGCTCCCCCACCGGGCCCAATTCCTCGGTCTGGCCCAGGAGCCTAGCCTCCACGAGGATCTCGTGGACCCCGGGCCGGACCTGGACCGCGAGGCCCTGGCCAGTTAGGCGGGCGGGCAGGGGGCTGTTCAATTTCGTGGCCCGGGAATTGGGCAAGAGGACGCCGCTAACGACCTCTTCCCGGTCGCGGCCCGAGACGATGAGCCTAACCCGGGTGACGACTCGTATGGGCTGGTCGTCCTCGATTAGGCGACCTAAGCTCACGACTAGCCGGTCGGCTTCAGCCTGGGTCGGGCTCTCTTTGGTCGGCGGGGCCGGGTCGGGGCTAGAGGCTTTCTGGGGGTCTTTGAGCCAAAAAAGGATGGTTCCGGCGTTGTAGTCTATTTCCTGGTAGGGAAAGGTTTTTTCTTGGCCGTCCACGGCGACCTTGACGATAGGAACCAAAGGCAAGGTCAGGGTGTCGGGCGCCCCGGTCCAGCTCCACTGGCCTTTGATGACGTGGCGTCCGGGCCGCTCTAGGTAGGCCATGGGCCCGTTCTGGTCGACCGCGGGAATGGGGGCTGGGCTTTGGCCGTTTAAGGCGTCGGTCGTTTTTTCCGGCCACGCCCCTGGGCCCCCGGGGAGGCGGACCGCCATGGGCCGAAAAATGGTCCAGACGGCCTCGAAAGTCCCGCCGGTCGCGTTAAGGTCGACGGTCAAGGCCCCTGGCCAGGCGCAGGCGATCTTGGAGTCGGCTCGAGGGCAGAAGCGATCCATTTGACCAAACATGACCCAGTCTTCCCACTCGGCTAAGCTTGAGGGGGCCCCGACGTCTTCCAGGGGCAAGGCCAAGGCGGGGAGGGCCTTTAAGGCCAAAATTAAGGTCGCCAAAACTAGAAGGAAAAACGGCCTAAGTCGGCGCGGGGGTTGACTTAAAAAGGTCATGAGTTTGCCTCGGCTAGCTGCAGAATAAAGCTTTAAAGTTTAACGAAGCCTTAGAAGGGAATACGACTTGTTATATAAAATTATAAATATTATAATATATTATTAAAAATACTAGCGGTAGAAATATCTAATAGACTGAAAAATATGCCTTTAAACGGCGAACGGCTCTGAATAAAGCCACTGGCGGCCGCGAAAAAATATGCCGACTCCGCGCGATTAAGGTTTGAGGGGGCCTAAGGGGCATAGATAAAAAATTATCACGATATGTTTATAGCGTAATGTCCTAGAAATGACAATTTTATAAAATAGGGCCCAATGGACCTAAGGCCGGGGCCGAGGCGAGATCGCGGCCGATTAGCGGCGAGGGCGAGAACGCTTGGGGCCTTAGGGCGGGGCCAAAAGGAAACGCCCCCCTTAAGCCAATGGGGATTAGCCAACCGATCCGTCGACCCGGAAGTCTTCGGCGCTTTGGTCTATGGTCAGGTGGGACTCGCAGAAAGGGCAGACGACCGTGGGCGCGGGATTATCCGGGTCCAGGCAGAAGAGGTGCCCGCAGAAGCCGCATTTGCCCCAGCCGTGGTTTTGACAATAAGGGCACTTTGGCCCTTGGAGGAGGAGACTGGCGTCCACGCCGGGAGCCTTGGCGGCCCCGTCGCTAAAAAAATCGTCGGGCAGGGTAACCGAGGGCTCGCTGAAGTAAAGGCCGATCTCTGGGTTAAAGCGGTAACGGATCAGGTAGTGTCGCTTGGTCTTAACGCAAACCGAATGGAAATACAGCCGGGCGTTTTTCTCCTGAAATTTGGGCGGCTGGGCCCGGTCGATCAGCTTCATGCCGTCGACCATGGGCAGGTCGCTTTTTTCCAAGGACACGAGCTGGTCCGGAGAGACGACGGACTTTTGGATGCTGGCGGTTAGCCAAACGAAAAGCTTAGATAAGCTCTCAGTGGTCAGGGAACTCACCTGGAAGCAGACGTCGGAGACCTCGGCCAGGGTCTCGAAGTCGACCTCATCGCCGCAGCCAAACCCGTAAACGCTAGCCAGAGAAGGTTTGACGGCCCTTAGCCTGGCCAAGGGCCCACGCCAGTCGTCGGTCGGCTGGCCGTCGGTCAGGATGAAGACCAAGGGCCGCCAGTCGCCTTTGGACATGGCCGTGGTGATTTCCACGTCCTTTTTGATGGATTCTCGCAATAAGTCGAGGGCGGCCCCCAGGGCGGTCCCGGGCCTAAGCTCTAGGCTCGGCGGCTTTAACGCGACCACCTCGGTCAAGGGCGCGAGGACTTTGGCCTTGGCCGCGAAAGAGATGACGCTGACGTAAACCGTCTCTAAGGCGTGGGGATCTTTCTTGAGGCTGGAAATGGTCTTGTAAATCCCGGCTTCCATGGCGTTGAGGGGCTCTCCGGCCATGGACTCGGAACAATCCAAAAGCAGATAAACGGGAAGTCGCCTGGTCATGTTGGGCCACCTGGAAAAGGACGTTTAGAGGTTCGCGGCTAAAAGGGGCTTGGCCGCAGTGAAGGCGAGCTTTGACTAGGACTTTGGCCTTAAATCGCCTGGCTTAAGCGGAAAGAATTCCGTGAATTTAAGGATTTGGGGCCTGCGCAGGGCGAAGAGAGGACCTTTATCTTTTTACTTATATTGCCACGCCGTCATCGGTTGGTCAAGGGCTATGACGCCATTCGCTCGTCTGGGGTTCTGGGAGACGGGGCCGATTGGCCAGGCCATTGGGGGCGGGACCCCGGCCATGGCTAAAGGCTAGAGGCTGAAGGCTTCGCAAAAAGTCCGGAAAATGAAAACCAGAAAAATAAACTCTTGAAATTATTGAAGTATATTTCAAACGATTCCCGAAAACAGGGGTTTTTGCGAGACCATCAAGGCTAAAGGCCAAATGACAAAGGGCAAAGGCTAAAGGCCAAATGACAAAGGGCAAAGGTTAAAGGCCAAATGGCAAAGGGCAAAGGTTAAAGGCCAAATGACAAAGGGCAAAGGCTAGAGGCCAGAGGTTAGAGGGCAAATGGCAAAGACTAAAGGCCAAAGGGGGCGAATCGCGGACCAGGGTCGAGCGGCCCACCTCGGCCAGGGCGGTCATCTCGTGGAGACGTCGACGCAGTCGGCGCTTAAGGTTAAAATGGGCGTCTCGCCGCCGGTCGTCGCCCTCGCTGGGGCCAGCGACCGCTCGCGACCCTTGGCGGCCAAGGCCGAAAGACGACGCGCTTTAAAGCAATGGCGTCGGTTTTCTTGGCGGCCACGCCTAAGGCTCGCTTAGATTTACGCGCTATGAATCTTCGGCCAAAATGGCGACCAGGGGGAAGCCGTCGCGGAAAGGTTTTGGGCTGGAAAGCCAGGGGCTTTAGGGACTTAAGGGCCGGGATTTTTCCTTAAGGCGGTGGCCCGGTTCGTCGCCTAAGGCTTCGTCAGGGAAAAATTTTTTAGCCAAAAAAGTAAGGGCCGGGCGGCAGGGTCGGGCGCCAGAGCTTGACGCCCGAGCCGGACGCCAGAGGCGGACGCCAGAGCCGGGCGCCCGAGGCGGACGCTAGAGCCAGGGGTGGGTCCCAGGGCCTTGTCCGGGGCGG